>DCTH01000223.1 GCA_002329495.1 Syntrophothermus sp. UBA1445
GTAAACCGTTTGGTATAGGAATAGCCCCACAGGGCCAGGATTGCCAGGGGGGACAGTTTCAGGCACAGAGGGTTAAGCTGCCAGGCGGCTATTGCTAATACGATCAGGGATACTATGGTTACTCCCCAGGCCAGTTGCAGGGAGAACTCCCCACTGGCCAACGACCAGTGGGCGGTACGGGGGTTCTTGCGATCGATATGAACATCTATGGCCCGGTTCATGCACAAAGCTGCGGTCCTGGCACCGACCATGGCCACTGTAATCCAGAATAGGCTGGACCAGCCAGGGAACCCGGGCAAGGCTAAAAAGGCTCCCAGATAGGCAAAGGGAAGGCCAAAAATCGTGTGCTGAAAATCAATAAGGTTTAAGAAACGGGTAAATCTAGTCCAGTCCATAGTCTTTCCACTTCTTTGACACCATATCTTTAATCCTTGGGTCCATGACTATATCGTTCGGCCATTCCCGGGTGTGTCCTTCGGATGGCCATTTCTTGGTGGCGTCAATTCCCATCTTGGCCCCGACCAGCGGCAATGGGGCTGAATGGTCCAGGACGTCAAGAGGTCCTTCAACTATCAGCAGATCCCGTTTCGGGTCAACATTATTGAATACCTTCCACATTACTCCGGAAACATCCTGGACATCGACGTCTCCATCAACCACNNCATTAACATCTTCATCCACCACTACGATAAACTTGGCAAACATCATCTGACCCATACCCCATAGAGCGTTCATCACCTTCTGGGCGTGGCCGGGGAATTCCTTTCTGATCGCGACCAGGACACAGTTATGAAATACCCCTTCCATAGGGAGATTAATATCCACTACTTCCGGCAATATGAATTTTACCACCGGCAGAAAGACCCTTTCCGTCACCTTAGCCATGTAGCAGTCCTCCATGGGAGGCCGGCCAACGATAGTGGTGGGGTAAATCGGGTCGCGGCGGTGAGTTATGCAGGTGAGGTGGAAAACCGGATACTCACCGGTAAGCGAGTAGTAACCGGTATGATCACCAAANNGGGTCTCGCCCGGGTTGACGTACCCTTCCAAAACAATCTCGGCGTTGGCGGGAACCTCCAGGTCAACCGTCTTGCACTTGACCAGTTCGACCGGCTGTTTGCGCAAGAACCCTGCCAGAATAAGTTCATCTACATCTTTGGGCAACGGAGCGGTGGCGCTGTAAATCACGGCGGGATCACAACCCAGGGCCACAGCTACCGGGGTAGGCAGACCCTTTTCCGAGTATTTCTGATAGTTTTTTGCCCCGTCATGATGGACATGCCAGTGCATACCCGTGGTCTGGTGGTCATAAACCTGAAGGCGATACATCCCCAGATTGCGTTTGCCGGTTTCAGGGTCCTTGGTGACTACGAGCGGTAGGGTGATATACTTGCCCCCATCCTCCGGCCAGCATTTAATAATAGGCAGGATATCCAGTGACGGATTGTCCTTAATCACTACCTCCTGGCAGATGCCGTTCTTTACCAGTTTGGGACCAAACGAAGCCAGCATGGCCAGGCGTGGCAGCACCTTCATCTTTTCCAATAACGAAGACGGCACATCCGCCAACTTGAACAGATCGGCAATCTCCTGGGCAATATCATCGAGCGAGTTGGTTTCCAGGGCCAGGGCCATGCGCTCATGACTACCCATCGAGTTGATCAGCACCGGTATACGGGAGCCTTTCACCTTCTCAAAAAGCAAAGCAGGGCCATAGGCCTTGCTAACACGATCCGTTATTTCAGTTATCTCAAGTTCCGGGTCAACCTCAACCGAAATCCGTTTTAGTTCACCACGCCTCTCCAAGAGGTTGACAAATTCGCGTAAGTCACGATATGCCACGAATTCCCCTCCAATACATTTCTCCAGCACAATTCGCCGAAATCTTAGGGGTTAACTGTACTGTAATCAACGGGTTGACCCCTTTAACCCTTCGGCGTATTCAAGTTATTCTAAATTGCCACTACCTCTCGGGTCGGTTTTATACTCTGGATCAGTTCCTCAGACAGGCTGCGGATTACACAGATTTTGTCATTACGGGGTCGGGTCCAGGATGAAAGCAGGTTCCGGGTTTTTTCCAGGTAACTCAATGCCACCTTATCCAAACCTTCATCATACAGGGTGAGCGCCATGCCGAGGTTAAACCCGGTTTCGCCATAGAATTTGCATTCCAGTGATCCACAACCACCAGCGTCCGCAGCAGCCAGGAAGGAATACTTGTAATAGGTGGCCTTCTCATAGCCCAGTATCTCCAGGTCCGGTTTACCCCCGGCCAGCTTTCTCATGACATGTCCTTCATTGACTGAACACATCAGCTGGGAAATATGCTGAAGCAGGTTATGGCCGTCAATACGATCAAGCAGACATACGGCCTTACTGAATAGATAGTCTCCTAATAGGATTGAAAATTGGACCCCACCGGATCTGCCTTCCTCATCGTCTCTCACGCTGCAGTGAATATGATCTGCCAGATACATAATTGCAAATATAGCTGCCATATGTGACCCAATCCGGTCATGTCCGTCAAAGCGCCGGTTAACCGCCACTGTAATCGCCGGTAGAGCCGTCCAGTGTATTACCCTTTTCAAGTCCTTTCTAAAGCCTTGAAGGTGCTCATCCCAGGGCAGCAGGCATTCTCTCAACAGGATGTCTGTTTCAATTAGCTCGTTCAGTTCGTGGACTAAAGGCACTTTCATAGCAGTTTTTCCTTTCTGTACCTATCAAGTTCCAGGTCAGAGGCATAATAATAGCCAAAATAAACCGGGACATTGACGACACCTATGATTGTAACCTAAAAGCCATTTTTGTGGAAGTTTGTTTTATTGGAAGTTGGATCACCCTCGGGAACGCACCAGTTCTGATCCCGGCCCGTTCTTGGTGACCTGGTCTATGAGCAGATTCAGTTCCGCCGCAATAATTTTAGTAACCCGGTGACTGCAGAATCCTCCCTGACAACGCCCCATTCCTGCGCGGGTACGCCGCTTAACTGAATCCAGGGTCCGTGCACCTATCGTTCCATGGATAGCTCCTGCGATCTCCCCGGCAGTCACGGTTTCGCAGCGACAGATAATCTCCCCGAAAGTCTTGTCCTTGTCAATCTGAAACCGACGTTCCTCGCGGCTCGCCCTGGCGAAACGAAAAACACCAGCTCTCTGCGGGATATAGTTTGGCTTTGGGTTTAGTTTTAGGCCTTCTTCCTGCAGAATATCCGTTACCAGTTCAGCTATTGCCGGCGCCGCTGTCAGTCCTGGCGATTGAATTCCCGCTACATTAATAAAGCCCTTCAGTTCCGTGGGTCCGATTATAAATTCTCCGTTGTCGGACACGGCCCGAATACCAACAAAAGAAGCGATTATATCCTGATTCCTGATGCCGGGAACCAGGTTTCTGGCCCCCGTCAGCACCTCGTTTATCCCTTCACTACTGGTAGCGTAATCCTCACGATTTTGGGCCAGGGTCCGATTAGGACCCAGGAGGATGTTGCCGCTTACCGTCGGCGTGACCAGTATCCCTTTGGTACGGGCGCCCGGGATGGGAAACAGCACCTGACGCACCAAATCTCCTTGCTTCTTGTCCAGGATGCAGTATTCTCCCCGATAGGGAAGGATCGTAAAGGAAGTGGAACCGGCCCAGTTGGCTACCTCATCGGACCAGATCCCGGCGGCGTTTACCACCCAACGGCACCGTATCAGACCCTGGGAGGTCTTAACCCCGGAGACTCTCCCCTTTTCGCTTTCGATCCCCAAAGCCATGGTCTCACACCGCAACTCCGCCCCGTTTTGAACCGCATTCTCCGCCAGGGCAATGGTAAGGGTATACGGGCACACTATACCTGCCTGGGGCGCGTGTAAAGCGTACCGGGCATCAGGCGACAGGTTCGGCTCCATTTTCATCAGCTCAGCCTGATTCAAAATCCTGAGACCCTGAACGCCATTGGTCTTCCCCCTTGCCAGCAGTACCTCCAAAGTTTTCAGGTCCTCCGGGGAATAACCTACTACCAGAGAGCCAGTCCGTTTAAAGGGTACGTTAAGGTCAAGGCACAACTCTTCCATCAGTTGATTGCCCCGCACGTTCAACCGGGCTTTGCTGCTTCCCGGCAGCGGATCAAAACCTGCATGCACGATTCCGCTGTTGGCCCGGCTGGCACCCATCGCCACATCAGATTCTTTCTCCAGGAGCAGGACTGACGATTCGAACCGGGAGAGCCTGCGGGCAATCGCCGCGCCGATTACCCCGCCGCCAATTATCACCACATCATATATCATTATGAAACCTCCGAAACCTGCATTTCTTGGGATGGGCAAGTCGGTGGGGAGGCAAAAGGACCGTCCCCGCATTACGCGCCACATGTCACATTCCGTCAGCTCAGGGTGCGGCTCACTGCCTTTTGCCAGCCTTTCAGTAGCTCCTGCCGTTCGGTGATCGGCATGGAAGGGGTAAACGTCCTATCAACGGCTCGTATCTTCTGCACCTCCTCAAGGTCCTTCCAGTAGCCTGTTGCCAGGCCCGCCAGGAAGGCAGCTCCCATGGCGGTGGTTTCCTGAATAACCGGTCTCTCCACCTCAACATTCAGGATATCCGACTGGAACTGCATCAGAAAGTTGTTGACCACAGCTCCGCCGTCCACCTTCAGCGAATCCAGGTTGATACCGGCATCTCCGCTCATGGCGGTTAATACATCGTAGGTTTGATAGGCGATGGATTCAAGGGCCGCCCTCACGACATGCTCACGGCGAGTCCCCCGGGTCAGCCCCACCAGGGTACCGCGCGCATACATGTCCCAGTAGGGTGCTCCTAACCCCACAAAAGCCGGAACCAGATAAACCCCGCTGTTATTGGGTACTGACAAAGCCATAGACTCGGACTCGGCGGCACTGTCGATCATCCGCATCTCATCCCGCAGCCACTGCACCGCCGCACCAGCCACAAAGATGCTGCCCTCCAGGGCGTAATAGACCTGGTTTTCGAAACCCCAGGCTATGGTGGTCAAGAGTCCATTCTTGGAAGCTATAGGTTCAAGTCCGGTGTTCATTAACATAAAACACCCGGTGCCATAAGTGTTTTTGGCCCAGCCCGGGTGAAAACAGGTCTGCCCAAAGAGCGCGGCCTGCTGATCGCCGGCGATTCCGGCAATGGGCACAGCTGATCCCAGGATTTCCGGGACCGCATGACCGTAAACCTCGCTGGACCCTCTTACCTCTGGAAGCATCTGCTCCGGAATATCCAGGGTCTGTAACAATTGCCGGGCCCAGCACAACTTGTGAATGTCAAACAGCATGGTAC
>DCTH01000054.1:0-8151 GCA_002329495.1 Syntrophothermus sp. UBA1445
CACCAGCCGGTACTCTCTCCACAGGTGTTACAGGTAGCTCGCCTATATTCCAATTCTGGAAACTCTGTACCTCCTACTGCACGATCCAATTCGCTATCCGGCAGTTGATGCGCGTGCATATCCTTGTTATCTTTCTCAGCCATGATAACCCCCCTTTATTTTTCATTCCTGAACAGTTATACGTTTTGGTAGCCCGCCTGGCTCACCGGGATGAAAAAATATTTTTGGCCGTTGGGGACTTTTTCACAACATGACTACCCGGAACCGTGATCCCGTGATATTAAGCGCTGCCTTTCCGGGACGCTTTGCTGCGATACTCCAGACCCAGCATGGTGATATCGTCAAATTGCTCGGCATCCCCCACAAAAGCATCGATATCTTTCTTGATAAACGGCAGGAGCTCCTGTAGTGGCGGGTGTTTCCCGCTGTTTAACGTGGCCTGCAGCCGGTCGTCGCCGAACAGCTTCTGGCGACTGTTAGTGGCCTCGGTAACCCCATCGGTATACAGATACAAGCGGTCACCCTCATTCATGGTCAGCTTGTCGGAACGATAAGGTATCCCTTCCATACCGGCGAGGATGAAACCAGGCCTCAGTTTCAGGTAGGTGAAGTCCCCGTCCTTCTTCATGATCAGGGGCGGGTTATGGCCGGCATTGACGTATTCCAGGCTGCCGGTCTCCAGATCCAGGACCCCCATAAAGGCGGTGACAAACATGTTCTCCCCGTTGTTCTCGCAGAGCTGGTCATTGACCCGGGAAAAGACCTCGCCCAGGGGCAGGCCCGGCTGGGTCTGGTTCTTAATCAGCGTCTTGGCGATGACCATGAACAGGGCCGCCGGAACCCCTTTGCCCGAAACGTCGGCAATAACTACCGCCAGATGGGTGTCGTCCACCAGAAAGAAATCATAAAAGTCGCCCCCGACCTCTTTGGCCGGTTCCATGGTGGCATAAATGTCAAACTCCGCCCGGTCCGGGAAAGCCGGGAAGGTGCTGGGGAGCATATCCCGCTGGATTTTGCTGGCGATACTCAGTTCAGCCTCGGTTTTGAGGGCCCGGGAGGACCAGAACACCGAGGAGAATATCTGCCAGTATTCAAACACGAAGATGAGGCAGATGACCCCATAAAAAATGATGAAGATGTATCTCATCTCCGGAACCGCCGGGAATACTCCCAGGCGATTGGTGACCATGTTGATGATATAAAACCCGAAGAATGATATGACGGGGCTGGGCAGGTACTGGTGCATCCGCCCGTCCAGGGACTCCAGGACCTCGATGATGGTGTTGCGGGCCAGGTAATAATACATGGCAAAGAAAGCGGAAAACCAGACCAGCTTGATCATAATGAAGGTCCCGATGGTGTGCAGATTGTAGGGATTGGGGGTGGTATCGATAAAGCTCAGCGTGGTTCCGCAGAAGAAGAAAGTGGTCACATTGGCGATCAGGGTGGCCATTATTCCCACAAACAGCTTGCCGGACATACTTTTCCGGTAAAGCATAATGGCTCCCACCCATACCAGGGCTGAAACCCCGATGATGCCCACCAAATCATTGGTTATATTCAGGCTGTAGGCGAAATACGCCAGCCCGTAGCCCACCAGCAAGGTGGCCGCCCAGCCGGCCAGGGTAACCGGACCCGAGTAGCGTTTCTGCAGGGTGGTATTGATCAGCAAGGCGGATAAAACGCCGGACAGGGTCACCGCCAGAGTCCATAAGGCCGTAATCTGAGGTTCCGCGGTCATTCAGTTATGCCCCCTTCGGTTATGTTATATATCTATATCGAAGAAACCCAGGCCAATCAAGGCCTCAAAGTATTTACCCAGGTACTCCCGGGTGATTTCCCCCCAGGCAAACTGGTAGCCCTCCAGGAGCGAAGCGGTCATAGCGGCACTGCAGGGAACCTCACGCAGGTGAATATCAGGCTGCTCCAGCAGAATCCCTTCCACCCGGGACTGTTCCTCCTCGTTCTGGGCCAGGCTTTCCACCATCGCCTCAAACTCCGGATCCGGCATCCACCGGACCGGGTAGCCGGCCTCACCCATGGCCGCGAAAATGTCGGCATAGCGGACACTGTGCGGATTGAAGGGATGAAACACGGTGTAGTCCTCATGACTTCCGGCCAGCAGGTAAACCGCCCGGGCGGTATCGTCGACCGGGCAGAAGTTCACGCACTCCGTCTGCAGACGCTGGGGGGCGCATTGCAGCAGGGCATAGGACTTCAGCATCTTCGCAAAGGCATTGGAACGCAGATTCATCTGAAACTCACCATCGGAAAGCCGGCCCTGCAGGTTGCCCACCCGCATGATCTTGACCGGCAGCCCGGCGGCGGCCGCCTGTAAAAGCAGGTACTCGGCCCGGTATTTGCTTAATATATAGGGATTTACAATGGTTTGCCCCACATAGAGGGAGGCCTCATCAAGGAGCATGCCGCCTCTTATCTGCTCTTCGCTGGCACTGCCGCAGACGCTGTAGGTGGATATATGGACTACCGCGGCCCCATGCTCCCGGGCCCAGCGGATGACATTGCCCACCCCGGCGGTGTTCACCTGTTCCAGCTGGTCCCCGTAGGCGAAGTGAGCCACGTTGGCGGCGGAGTTGATGATCGTATCGATGGGAGCCTCCAGGGGAACCGCCGTCAGGTTGTCGAGCGTAATGTCACCTTCAACCGCGTACAAACGGTTATCGAGGAGGGCCGAATCGATGACCTCGAAATAATAGAACAGGGAACTGCGGAGTCTCTTTTCCGGGTCGATCTTGCCTTTGGAGCGGACCAGACAATAGATCCGGTCGACCGACTCGGGATGATCGATTAACTCCTTCAAGACGTGAATCCCCAGATACCCGGTGGCCCCGGTCAGCAGAACATTGCCCAGCCGGCGGGAGACCGGGGGTCTGTTCACCCGGTTTAGCTCCAGGACCGGTTTAATCCGCGAATAATCCAGCTCGGCCAGGGCCCTCCCGGGGGAGCTGGTTTCGATCCGGCCGCTGGCGGCGGCCAGGAGACGGGGGGTCGGGTACTTAAAGATCTCGGCATAAGATATGGACAGGTTTTCATTACGGGCCTGCAGCATCACCTTGGCCGCCAGCAGGGAGGTACCCCCGATTTCAAAGAAATTATCATCGGCCCCCACCTGCTCCAGCTGTAAAACTGCCGCAAAGATCCGGCACAGAGTCTCCTCTTCCGGGGTCTGGGGCGGGCGGTACTGGCGTTCGATGATGAGGTGATAGGCCCGCAGAGCCTCCAGATCAACCTTGCCGTTGCTGGTCAGGGGCAAGGCCGGCATGGCTACAAAAACATCCGGCACCATATACGGGGTGAGGTTGGTAAGCAGGAATGCCTTCAGTTTATCGGGCTCTATCTCCCGGCTGGCCGCATAAAAGGCCACCAGATGCTGCTGCCCGGTGATCTCGCGCACCAGCACGGCACAGTTGCTGATCCCCTCATACTGCCGCATCCAGCTCTCGATCTCCGGCAGTTCGATCCGGAGTCCCCGCAGCTTGACCTGGTGATCATTGCGGCCCAGATACATCAGCCGGCCGTCCGCTTTAAGATAGCCCATATCCCCGGTGCGGTAAAAACGTTCCCCCTCCAGGGTGACAAACTTCTCGGCGGTCAGCTCCGGCAGCTTCAGATAGCCCCGGCCCACTCCGTTACCGCCCACCAGGATTTCACCCACCGCCCCGCAGGGCACATCCTCTCCCCGGGCATTGACAATGCGGATGCAGGTGTTGGCGATGGGGCGGCCGATCGATTCACTGTCTCCGGCTTCGGTAATGGTGGCCCCGATGGTGGTTTCCGTAGGCCCGTACCCGTTATAGATGCGGACTCCGTACTGATCGCGCAGGCTTTCGGCCAGGGCTGTCGGCAGGACCTCACCGGCGGCCAGGATCACCTCCACCCCCTGCAGGGCCGCGGTAAAGGCCGGTTCCGTCAGCGATGCCGCCAGGCGTGAGGGGGTAAGGTGCAGGATGTTGGCCCGGTGGGTCTTGAGCAGCCGGGCAATGGCCACCGGATCAGCCATCGCCTCTTCCGGTGCCATCACCACGAACATCCCGTTCAGCAAGGGCACAAAAATCTCAAAGAGGGAAATATCAAAACAGATCGAACCGATGGCCACAATGCCCCGGCCCTTACTGCATATATCCCGGTTGAAGGGGTTGTTCTCCGGGCGGGTGATATTGACCAGGCTGCGATGCTCAAGTAAGACACCCTTGGGGCGCCCGGTGGTACCGGAGGTGTAAATGCAATAGGCTGCCTGCTCCGGGACGATGTCATCCGGCAGGGAAACCGGTTCCCCGGCCAGCAGTTCGTGGAAGGCCGCATAATCACGGCCGACTGCCGCCGGTACTGATGGATCGGAGATCAGCAAGACCGCCTCACTGTTTTCCAGCATATAGTCAATCCGTCCCGCCGGGTACATCGGATCAATCGGCAAAAAAGCGGCTCCGGCTTTGAGAATGCCCAGCATGGCGGTCAGAATCTGGGTGGTGCGGGGGAGCATGAAAGCCACCAGCTGCTCTTTGCCCACCCCTCGCCGGCATAAACCGGAAGCCAGCCGGTCGGAAAGTACATCCAGTTCCGCAAAGGTATACTGATTATCCACCCCGATAATGGCCGGCCGGTCCGGGTATTGGGCCACCGCCTGGCGGAATAAGGATACCACGGTTTCCTGCCGGTCGTAGGCAACGTGGTGACCCCTGGTGAGGGCCCGGATATGAGCCGTCTCGGCGGGAGTCAGCACCGGGATTTCCCCCAGGGGTTTCCCGGCCAGTCCGGCGGCTATGATCTGCATCAGCGAGCCGTGGAAAAAGTCGAGGCGCTGTTCGGAATACAGGTCACTCCGGCAGTCGTAATCAATCCCATACCGGTCGTCAGGTTCGTGGTTTACATTGAGGGTAATATGATTGCTCATTTCACCGCAGGCCGAAAAATCAAGCCAGGCGGCGATGGTGCTATTGATGGTGCCTTTCTGATAGTTCAGGGTGAATTCGGAGAGATTGCCATCCAGTTCCCCGGCCGCTTTCAGGTCGCTCATGATCCGGGAATAGCCGTATTCCTTGTGCCGCGAGATTTCCTGGCCCTGCTCCCGTACCTGGGCACAGAGACTGGCCAGGGTGAGATGGGCCGCCGGCTTGATCCTTAACGGCACCGCCAGGGTGTAGACCCCCAGGGTGCTAAGATACGGCTCCCCGGAACGGTTGAGCCGCGGCAGGATGATCACCGCATCCTCGGAGGGCTGCAGCCGGCCCAGGTAAATGCCCAGGGCGGCGGCAAAAACCGTATAGGGGGTTACCCGGTTTTCATCACAGAACCGTTTTATGTCCCGGCACAGGCTGGCATCCACCTTTTTATGCCGCCGGCAGCGGGACATGGTCCGGGCCCGTTCCTTTGACAATACCGGCGGGGCCGGGAGCGATGCCAGGTAGCTCTTCCAGAAGGCCTGATCAGTGGCGGTCCTGTCCGGACCCGCCGCGATGGTCTCCAAAAAATGCGATTCCGGGACCTCCGGGGTTTTCCCGTCCCTCAAGGCAGCATAGGCTGCCAGGATTCGGTCACAGAGGATTCTCATGCCGAACCCGTCCAGGAGGATGTGGTGCATACGGATGCTGAGCACCCCCCGGCCATCAGCCAGGGGATACAGGCAGAGGTCGTAAAGAGGGCCCTGGTCAAAGGAAAAGGGTGCAGTCGCCCGTTGCTCCAGGACCTCAAGCACTTCTCCATCAGTATGTACTGAACCGATGTCACACCGGCCCTTCCAGTTCCGGTCCCGGTACTGCAGGGTCACCCCGGCGGCTTCGGTAAAGCGCAGCTGAAAGATATCACTTCGCTCCATCACCAGGTGAACCGCCGACTGCAGCAGCTCAGGGTTAACCGGTTCATCAATCCATAATGATCCGTGAATGACATTTATGGCCCGACCGTGATGATACTGTTCATTAAGCCAGATGTTGTACTGGGCCGCAGTGAGTGGGAAATAACCGTCTTTAATTATAATAACCTCCCTGTTGCATGCTGAATTACCAAGGTGGGATTATCATTATGTATTCAGTAGCTATTCAGAAGTATAATCACATAATTTGACATCCTGCGCACAACTCCTTCCCTTCCGGGCTCGGGTGAAGGTAATAAATTTCAAACCCCGGTTTTTGGCCGCTCCCAATCGGAACGGTACCGGTGCCCGCGATGCAGCGGGTTGGGCTATATGGATGAGGTAAAATACCGGGTTGCGGCATAGAGGATTTTTAATTGAATAGAACATAGAAGAATAATTTTCCAGGTGGGTTTGTAAAGGTCATTTTCCAGCTAAACAATACGCGGATCAAAGGCCAGTCTTCGGATGAATAATGTCTGTCCAAGGAGAAATTGCTGGAGGTGACGCCATGAAAAAAGTGTATGTGAAACCGGAAGTGGAAATCATCCGCTTTGAGGTGGAGGAAGCCCTTACTTCCAGCTTTGGGTCCGACAGCTTCGGCCCGTATGATATGGACTGGATATAATGGATTAAGAGCGGCGTTCCGGGCGGAATCCGGACAGCCGCTGTATTTTCTCCATTTCTGCAGAGTGGTTTTCGGTCAGGGAAACAGCATCACCCAGTCGGCGTTTAATCCGTACCGGTTTGAAGAGCACGGTCCGGACTCCCCGGATCACCCAGGTGAAGGGCAGCAGAAAGGGCCGCTGGTTCAGGATGGGGAACAGGATCGCCATATGCTGCCGCTCGGGAAATAGAATTCGCAAGGTGTATTTCAGCTTGGCGAAGTAAAAGCTGTCCTCGGCATCTTTTTCTTTGATCAACCGGTTCACAGCCGCCCGGCGTCTGGTGCCGTAAGTGCCGCTGGTCAGGATGAATTGAGTTAATGCCAGGTATTCTTCACTGTACTCCCGGCCATCAAACCAGCATTCCGCCAGAGTCTCCATGTTTTGAGCGAAGTCAAATAATCCGGCTTTTCTAAGCTCTGTCTGGATATAGCTCCAATCCAATTGATTTTGCAGCTGATTTTTGTAAACCCAGACATCCATGACGGAACGGATGCCAGTGCCTGCGTTCCGGTAGTGCTTGGCCATATGGCCGAGCAGATAGATATAGAAATCCTCCCGGGTCATCTGGTAGTGGTAATTGGTCCCTTCCTTAAGCACCGCCCGCTCCCAGCCAGCTCCAAAATACGCATGTAAATCGGGATAGCTTTTGGCAATCAGGGCCCGGTGAAGCTCGATATTCATCACCGGCATTTTATGATATACATCATGGTTGGCGCCCTCGCTGAACGCGGTGTAACCAAGAGCCAGCATCACCTCTTTCGCCGCCTGCAGTTGGCTCTCCTCCACCAGAATGTCGATGTCGGCCATCAAACGCATATCGGGCTGGGGATAAAGGTGTTTAATGATGAACCCCTTGAGGGGCAGGTGCTTGATCTGGTGGGCTTCCAGGGCCATAACCAGCTGCCCGACCTCCAGTTCCTGCCGGGCCTCCTTAACCAGGGCCAGGTTGCGGGCCTCCTGAAAAGGCTTCATCACTGCCGGTGGTGGTAACGGGTCCAGCCTGATTAACCCGTAATAGGCCATATTGGCCACATGATGCCAGGCCGCCAGCTTGTAGAGCTTCTCCAGATCCAGCTCAGGGGGAAGGGGCGGCGGGTTTTTCCCGTGCAGTACTGCGGCCAGGAGCGCGATTAAGTAATGACCCACCTTGGGCTTACCCGAGTCTACCGTCACTACCGGCACCCCCCTCTAAGTATGATGATCCACTACCGACCGCCGCGGCCGGAGCCTTAATTCGCCAGTTGTGGGCCAACTGCTCCTCAAAGCAGATGGCCGGTAAGGCCACCCGGAGGCAGCTATCTGGTAGCTCTTCATCCGGTTTACCACGGGATGGGGATATTCTGAGTACATTCGTTTAAAAAATCAAAATCCCTTTTGAGCCCAAAAAATTCCCGCCAACGGCGGGTGCGGATTCAGTTGTTTGGGGTAGCATATGATAAGGTAAGCTTAAGGCGGGTGCTGCCGGTCAGGCTTACCTGGGGGTAAAGCCCCCAGGTTTATGTTTACCGGTCATTCAAACCGACGTAATCCCGGAAGGTAATATTGCTTTGATATGCAGGCCGGATGATCTTATCGGCATTGACCAGTTCCTCCAGGCGGTGGGCGCTCCAGCCG
>DCTH01000054.1:8233-8404 GCA_002329495.1 Syntrophothermus sp. UBA1445
CCTTTGTAGATCTTCCGTTCCTGGGCGATGACTTCAGGGGCGAGCCTTTCGACCATGGCATAGAGTTCAAAATCATCCCGCCGGCCTTTGGCGGTGGCCAGTTTCTCGACAAAGCCCTTGAACACCAGGGCCCGCGGATCGGAGATGGAATACACCGCGTGTCCCATGCCA
>DCTH01000009.1 GCA_002329495.1 Syntrophothermus sp. UBA1445
AGAGGATGGTTGCAAAGCGACGTTTTGCTTACGTTGAAGTGGCCAATACGGTATTGGTCGGGCTTAGGTTTGCCAAGTGGAGTGGTGATACCAGTGGACCGGCAGGATGGTTGGCTGCAGCAGTTATCCGAGCGCTGCCCCGGATCTTCTGACCTTTGTTCGCCATAAATACAAAAGAGGAAGGCTTCAGCCTTCCCCCATTGTTTCTCGATTTCAGCAACGACCTTACGGTTTCAGTCCCAGTTCTTCCCACCCTTTTTGCATGCCCTGCAGCTCAGCATCACTGATGTCATACAGGGTTGCTACCGCCTTCGTCAGGATTTCCGGATCTTCACCTTGAGATACTCTTTGACCCGCCCGCACCACCATTTCTTGAGCATGCGATCCGGTATACCAGGGTATTCTGATAAAGTTCAGGAGGTTGGGTCCGGCAAAGCTTTTTCCTCCGACCATGGAATATGATGAAATAGCATATTCCACCGGGAGGCTGTTAAGTATCCCCGCCAGATACCACGCTTCCTCCCGCGATTTACAGGCAACCATGGTAAGGGTTTCCTGGGGGATCACCGGTTTTTCCAAGCCCTCCACCACCGCGGCTTTCATGCGATCTCCAAAACGATGCCATACGGCCTTGAAAGGAGCCAGGGTGTACTCGCCCACATCAAACATAGTATAGAAGGGATCGCTCGTCTTGAAATAACGGCGGTAAGCTGCCCGGTTACTAAGTTCGGTTTCAAACTGTTGCAGGTAAGCCAGGGTTCGGGGATAATTGCGGGCCATAACGATCAGGCTGATCCCGCGTCGGGTTAAAGGATCCTGGGTCAGAATAATATGGGCGGAAGGGCGCACCTGCCAGCGAGCTACATCATGCCCCTTAAGCAATGGGTAGACCAGGTTCTCCTCGATTACCGCTTCAATGGATTCAATCTTCTTCCGCGATGATTCATTCAGATTACGAACCCGGACCATTCCCCGCCCCGGCCGGTCGATCACATCCACCCATAAAATCCCGTTGGCACCGCCGGTATTGGCACCTTTCCGGGCCTTATAATCTGACGCCCCCAGTATTTTGCGCAGACCGGAACGGCAATCCTCACTATAGGTTATCCAGGGCGATCCCATCTCGGCCGGGTTAACCGGTTCAGCCATCAGTTCCAGAATCTCGTTTTTCGAATTCACTTCACCCCCACCACCGGGCATGCTTGTCCACAGCCGATAGGGAACTGGATAGACTGTCGGCTGACCCTTCTCCAGGTAGAGAATGGCGGTGCGGTTGGACGCGCCCGCAAATGGTCGGATACGGTAAAGATCCTCAACCATCAGGACCTTAATATATTGGCCTCCGGGAAGGGTAAACTCGCGAAAACCCTCGGCCGCGCCCCCGGATTTAAAGACCCCCTGGGTAATCAGGAAGGCCATTCTCCCCCGCGGCTTCAGAAAACGGTGGGCACTGACCAGGGTCATCAGGGTGGAAAGATCCTTCTTTCCCTTGCCCAGAATGACATCCATCCCACTATGGCTGAAAAGGCCATACTTTTTCCAGGAATCCAGGGTCGCCATTCTGTATTCCGGTGAAAGCGATTCCCAGTTGATCCAGGGAGGGTTCCCTACCACATAATCAAAATTGGTTGACCACAAAGGTGTCTTCGGCTCAGCCCACAGACCCTCGTCATCACTCAATATGACATCATACTGGTAAACCGGAATCTCCGCCTGGGCTTGCCGGCCCGCCTCATAGCCGGATGCAATCAGGTAGTTTACTTTCGCCGCCAAGACCGCCAGCGGGTTGATGTCGATTCCTGCCACTGTATTCCAGCAATCGATGTAGTCCTGATCAGATCTTTTTCTTGATATCGCCTCTACCAGAAAAACCCCGGACCCGCAGCTCGGATCAATTATGGTCTCATCCTTTTCACCGTAAAAGCCTACCTGGTCCAGCATATGCCTGACCAGCCAATCGGGGGTATAGTGTTCTCCCATCGCATGGCGCGTTTTGGCTGGTATCAGGTTCTCGTAGAGCGGACGGAAAAGATCCCCTTCCCGTCCAAAATCCAATCCCCTTATAGATTCCAACAGCCCGGCAAGGGGTTGGGGCATTCCCTTGATTCCCAGGCTGCAATCCGGCGGACATCCCTCCAGCCGGAGATTTGTAATTCCCAGGGGTTGAAAGGCCCGTCCGTTAATCAGTGATTCCAATTCAAGATCATCAGCAGATATCGCTTTCCCCCGGGCAAGGTAACTCCAGGCCACCAGCAGTACCACCATAATGTAGTACATCTGCTGACAAAAGAGTCTTTCATCCTCGGTTAATGTCGACCCATCAACCCTCGCCGCAGTTAAGTCATTCGATTTTTTGCCCAGACTGGTGTATGATTGCCACTCCCTGACCACCTGTGACCGGTTCCGGGACTCAATCAACTGATGCTCCAGGTAGTTCATAACCTGAAGTCCAATACTTGAACCGGTGCCCACCGCTTGAACCAGTTTACTTGACCAACGGTTTGACTTAACCTGTTTACTATCACTCATCTTTGCCCATCCTTAAATGGATCTTAATATGCACTCGGGTTAGTTGAGTTTTCAGCCTGCATTATTTGTCTAACTATTATTGATAATATAGAATGTTATATGGATTCAACAAGTTTCATTTTTCCGGCAGTCAAGCCTTCACTCGCAGTCACCTCAATACCGCTAATACTACACCTGCCAACATCCGCCATTATCCGACATATTGGTGTTTGTACTCCATTGTTTCGCTACGGTTTCTTGACAGTTTGTCCCATTTGGCCTATACTTCTTAATAAAAAGTGATTCCTAATATCACGCAAAAAGATAGGAAAAGAGAGGAATTATCATGATCAAATCGAGACTCTGCGACTTAACAGGAATTAAGTATCCCCTCATCCAAGCTGGTATGGGACCTTTCGGTACCAACCAACTCTGTATCGCATCAGCCAATGCTGGCGTGTTAGGTTTAATCAGTTCGAGCGGTATCACCACCCAGAAAGAGCAACCACAAATCTTTGATTTCTTCTGCCGCTCCGGTGGTGCAGATCCCTCTGCCGATAATGAAACCATCCTGAGAACCATCTTCAGAAACACCCTCGAGGCAACCAGAGAGTCCCAGGGTATCTTTGGCGTTAACGTTATGGTATCAGCTGAGATGATGGAGTATGCAAAAATCATCATCGGCACCATGATGAAAGTCCGCGAAGAAGATCCTGAAATGAAGAAGCGTTTTAAGGTTCTGGTAACCTCCGCTGGAGACCCTCTGCCCTGGACCGATGCTGTCAAGAAGACCGATCTGGTGTGGGCACACGTTATGCCCTCCGTACAGGCTGCCAAGCGCTGTAAGAAAGCTGGCGTCACTGTGATCGTAGCTTCCGGTCATGAGGGTGGGTTCCATACCTCGTGGGATCCGGTTCACTCCATAGTACTGCTTCCGGCCGTTGTTGATGCGGTTGCTGATGCTGACACCCTGGTGGTTGGAGCCAGTGGATTCTCCGATGGCAGAAGTGTTGCTGCGGCTTTCGCTCTGGGTGCGGATGGGGTTCAGATGGGAACTCGTTTCCTGGCTACTCAGG
>DCTH01000001.1 GCA_002329495.1 Syntrophothermus sp. UBA1445
CTATACCAAACGGTTTACCTGGTGGTGCCATCTGTGCCTGGGCCTGGCCATAGGTATCGGTCCGACCGGCGGCTGGGTGGCTGTTACCGGCCAGTGGGCCTGGGAACCGGTTCTCCTGACCCTGGCCGTAGCTTTCTGGATAGCCGGATTTGATACCATGTATGCCTGTCAGGATATAGAATTCGACCGCAAAGAAGGCCTGTACTCCATCCCGGGCCGTTTTGGAGCCCGGGGAGCACTCACCTTTGCCCGAGTTTTTCATATTCTAACCCTGGTCTGCTTTACCGGGACCGGTCTGGTTCTGGGGTTGGGGTGGCTGTATTACGTGGGAGTGGCCTTTGCCGCCGGGATTCTGATATATGAGCATTCACTGGTTTCCCCTCAGAACCTGGACCTGGTTAATTTTGCGGCTTTCAAAGTTAACCGCTACGTAAGTTCCACCGTATTCATCATGGCATTGTTGGATATCTTTCTATTATAGTGTGGTCTTTAAGAAGGATGAACGAAAAGGAAGATTTACTCAGGAACTGGAGGTAATTACATGGCCAGGATAGTTGTCGCCATTACTGGTGCCAGTGGGGTTATATATGGGACAGAACTGGTGAACTGGCTACTGGTCCATGGTCACATAGTCAACCTGGTCCTGAGTGAACCGGCCCGCCTGGTATTAAAACAGGAACTTGAATGGGACATCGTGGATTCCCGGAATGTCGCGCAATTTTTTGAACCCGGACAGCTGATCTGTTTTGCGAATCACGACATTGGAGCACCGATTGCCAGCGGATCCCACCTTTATGATGGCATGGTGGTAGTCCCGTGTACCATGTCCACCCTGGCAGGAATTGCCCATGGCACTTCGAACAATCTGATCGAGCGGTCAGCGGATGTTTGCCTGAAAGAGGGACGGCCTCTGGTGCTGGTTCCGCGTGAGACTCCTCTTAACCTGATTCATCTGCGCAACATGCTGGCAGCTGCCGAGGCCGGAGCCAGAATTGTACCCGCCATGCCAGCTTTCTACTCTGATTGCCGGGAAATACTTGATCTGGTGTCTTTTATGGTTGGCAAGATACTGGACAGCCTGGGAATTCCCAATGATGCTTTCCGCCGGTATACACGGGATTCTGACTGAACTTGCCCGCTTTTTATAGAAAACCATGGTTTTTCTGAAATGATCCCTTGAATTTTATCGTAAAATTGCTCCGGAGTTTTTTGGCCTATCACTACAGTGTACGACGATCCTGCCTGCAGGTTTTGGCAAGCCGATCCACATCACTGCATTGTGAGGCTGGTGCTTAACCTATATAATTAGATTTGAAAAATCGAAAAAGAGGTTATCTTGATGCAGTCTCAGGACTTTTTCATCCCAATTAAACGCGAATTACAGGATACGGAAGAAGAACTGATCAAGGCCATCGACACCCAACAGCCCCTGTTGAAAGAGGCCTCGGGACACCTGATACATGCTGGCGGCAAGCGACTGAGACCAGCCTTCGTTCTCCTGGCCGGCCGCTGTTTTACCGACCAAATCGATCATCTGGTTCCCATGGCGGTGGCCATGGAACTGGTTCACATGGCTACTCTGGTTCATGATNNTCATGATGATGTGATTGACAATTCTTTGTCCAGGAGGGGACAGGAAACCGTCAAGGCCCGCTATGGGAACCGGGTATCCATTTATTCTGGTGACTATATGCTGGCCAAAGCTCTGCACCTGATCGGCCAATATAACCGGGCGGATCTGGTGACCATCGTATCGAGGGCCAGTGTTAAGGTCTGCGAAGGTGAGATAGTTCAGCTGCAGACCAGTTATGATGTGGGACAGGGAGTTATTGACTACATGCGGCGCATCGAACGCAAGACCGCTCTGCTCATGTCCATTGCCTGTCAGGTGGGTGCATTATTAACCGATGCGCCCGTACCGATGGAGAATGCCATGCGTCGTTTCGGTTATAACCTGGGGATGTCATTTCAAATNNACGAGAGCATCCTGGGTAAGCCTACCGGGAGTGATATCAGACAAGGTATCATAACCCTCCCGGCACTGTATGCCTTAAGAAACAGCCCCCATGCCTTGGAACTCCGGAGCATTCTGAGTTCGCCGGATAGTGTCAGACAGTATGCGGAAAAGGCTTTAGAAATCGTGATCACGAGCGGGGGAATCGAGTACTCACAGAACATAGCTACCAGGTATATTGATAAAGCGCACAAAATGCTGGGTCTGATCCCGGAAAGTCAGTCCCGAACTGCGTTGGGTCTGATTGCTGATTTTATTTGTGAGCGCAATTATTAAGAATGGTGCTTATTGGGTAATTGTGAACCTTCAAGGAGGCAGGATCCGTGTTTAATTTCAAGAACCTGACAGTTGAAGAGAAACAGACCATCCTTGAACATCTCGAAGATCTCAGGAAGTCATTGCTGATATCAGTTGTGGCGATCGTAATCGCGGCTATTGCAGCTTTCTATTACAGCGATCAAATTCTGGCTATCATACAACAACCGTTAAAGGCCTTGGACCTCGACCTGATTTTCATTGGTGTTACTGAAGGTTTTTACATCAAACTGAAACTGGCCTTTTACGGAGGTCTGGTCCTGGCTTTCCCCGTCGTTGTCTGGCAGATCTACAGATTTATTGCTCCCGCTCTCTTTCCCCAGGAAAGAAAGTATTTTTTGATCCTGTTCCCGGTTATGATCCTGCTCTTTGCAGGAGGGGCACTCTTCGCCTACTTCGTGATCCTCAAACTGGTAATAGGCTTCCTGATTATGATCGCCGGTGATCTTGAACCCATGCTGACCGTTGACAAATATGTCTCCTTTGTCCTCGCATTCACCATTCCCTTTGGCCTGGTGTTTGAACTACCGGTAATTGTCTACTTCCTTACCCGTCTAGGTATCGTATCGCCAGAATGGCTGGCTGCCAAGCGAAAATATGCTCTTTTGGCAATATTCGTGATGGCGGCAGTGCTGACTCCCGGCCCCGATCCCATATCACAATGCCTCATGGGGATTCCAGTATACCTGCTTTATGAAACGAGTATCTGGGTGAGCAAACTCTCACGTCCCAGGAAACCGGACGATGAAGCTGAGGGAGACAGCTGACAGTTAATACCAGAACGCTGACCAAACATCCCACACCGAATGACAATAATTAACAGATTGTCCGACAACCTTCCCGGGATAACCGGCAATTATTTGCGGCATTACCCACCACAGAAACTCCATCCTGAACCCAGCCAGCCATTGCGAGGTATAACAGCTATAACTTTTCGTTATAATCAAATTTCCTTCCGTATGCAATAGAGGATACCGAGCGTTTGCCTAGAATAGTAAATAAGATATACCTTTCCCATTACCCTAAACCAAATAAACGCAATCTAAAATTGAAGAAAGGAGACGGTTCGGTGTGAAGGTTACGCGAAGACAGTTCCTAAAAATCACCGGAGCAAGTGCTGCCACCTTTGCCGTCATGGATCTGGGGTTTAACCTTGGGGCAACGGCAGCTGAGGTCACTGAGTGTCGCATTGTTAATGTGACTCCTACACCTACGGTCTGCCCTTACTGTGCCTCGGGATGTGGTCTCCTGATTTACGCAGAAAAAGACGCTGCGGGAAAGTTCGTGAAGCTCCTTAGTGTGGAAGGAGATCCGGACAACCCGATTAACCGTGGTGGGGCGTGCGCAAAGGGTGCAGCGATGTTCAACCTTAGAGAGATTTATGATGAAAAAACCGGTGAACAGATCATTAACCCGAAACGAGCACAGAAACCACTCTATCGGGCCCCGGGAAGCGAGAAGTGGGAAGAAAAAGACTGGGATTGGATGCTTGATAGAATAGCCGAGCGGGTTAAGGAGTCAAGGGACAAAGATTTCATTCACAAAGAAAAGATATCGGACGGCAGCGAGATAATAGTAAACCGTACCGAAAAAATTGCCTCAATAGGAGGTTCAGGCCTGGATAACGAGGAAGCGTACTTGCATAGCAAGATGATGCGTGCCCTCGGAGTTGTATATCTCGAAACCCAGGCCCGTATTTGACACTCCGCCACGGTGGCAGGATTGTCACCATCATTTGGCCGGGGTGTAATGACCAATCATATAGTTGACCTGAAAAACACCGATTGCGCCTTGATAATAGGCAGTAATGCTGCAGAAAATCATCCTATAACCATGAAATGGCTGATGAAGGCTAAAGAAGAACGGGGAGCCAAGATAATCCATGTTGACCCCCGGTACACCAGGACTTCAGCGGTATCTGATGTGTATGCCCCCTTGCGCTCTGGTACCGATATTGCCTTTATCGGTGGGATGATAAAGTATATTCTTGATAACGAGTATTACCACAAGGATTATGTAGCGTATTATACGAATGCCTCATTCCTGGTTGCCGAAGGTTACGATTTCCAGGACGGTCTGTTTTCGGGTTATGATGCAGCCAACCGTTCGTACGATGCGTCATCATGGGATTACCAGAAAGATGCTGAAGGCAACCCCATCCGGGACATGACTCTGCAGCATCCCCGTTCGGTACTCCAGCTTATGAAGAAACATTATGAACGGTATGATATTGAAACGGTCTGCCGGGTAACCGGGTGCCCCCGGGATAAGTATATGGAGGTCCTGGAGACCTTCTGTGCCACAAGGCAGCCTAACAAGGTCGGGACCATTATGTATGCCATGGGCACCACCCAGCATACAGTAGGAAGTCAAAATGTTCGCTCCTATGCAATGCTGCAACTCCTCCTGGGTAATATTGGAAGGCCCGGTGGCGGGGTTAATGCCCTGCGCGGTGAAAACAACGTTCAGGGAGCAACTGATATGGCGCTCCTGTTCCATATCATCCCCGGGTATATCAATTCCCCGATGAAC
>DCTH01000018.1:0-5774 GCA_002329495.1 Syntrophothermus sp. UBA1445
CTCATTCCAGGTTAAAGCTGATATCCAGGCTGCCGGCCGAATGGGTGAGAGCGCCTATGGAGATAAAGTCTACTCCGGTACGGGCTACTTCCATCACAGTATCCTCGGTAATGCCGCCGGAGGCTTCCAAAAGAGCCTGTCCTGAAGTGATTTCTACCGCCTGGCGCATGGTGTCAACATCCATATTATCCAGCAGGATTATGTCGGCCCGGGCTTCCAGAGCTTCCTGTAACTGCTCAAGGTTTTCCACTTCCACTTCAATTTTTATGGTATGAGGAATGCGGGCACGTAAAGTAGTAACAGCCTTCTGTATCCCTCCAGCTGCTTTTATATGGTTGTCCTTAATCATGGCACCGTCATAAAGACCGAAGCGGTGATTGCGGGCTCCGCCTACTTTGATGGCATACTTTTCCAGCCAGCGCAAACCTGGGGTAGTTTTGCGGGTATCCACGATTTCTGCCTTTTCGTAGCGAATCAGGTCCACCATCCGCCGGGTGCGGGTTGCTATCCCGCTGAGCCGCTGTAAGAAATTAAGGGCGGTTCTCTCCCCCATCAAAAGGGTCCTGGTGCGGCCTTCCACGACGGCAATAACATCCCCGGGGGTGGCTTCCTCTCCATCATTAATTATGGTAGTAAACTCTATGTCCATATCCAAAGTGCGAAACACCTGTTCAGCTACCGCTATACCAGCCACGATTCCCGCTGACTTGGCCACAAATACTCCCCGGGAGCGCTGCTCAGCATCAATCAGATTTTCTGTAGTAATATCCTGATGGCCGATATCTTCCTGTAGGGCTCTTTTGATTAAATCCTGCACATGCCAGTTCATATTAAACCTCCAGGGTTACTCAACTAGTAACAGATACTATTTGAGATTGTTTCGTCGTTGTGATCCTCTCAATTATCACCTGTGGCATAGGCCACGATAAATGAATAGCCACCTTTTGTGTCATTGCGAGCGCNNTCACTCGCCCGGCTAATACTCCTGATTCAGTTATGCAGCGATGTTTTCGTTCATCGTGGTCTGTACCACAGGTGATAATTGCGAGCGCAGCGAAGCAATCTCAAAAGAGGTTCGCAGGCTGTGGAAAAGAGATCACCACGTCGCTTCGCTCCTCGTGATGACACATGAGGTGGCTATCGCCCCGCGCTCCGCGCTCGCAACCATAATTGTACCCGTTAGGGTACATCGGGAGTCCCCGTAGTGGGCAATGACACAATCAGAATACTTTACAGCAAGGATTATATTTATATCACTGCCAAAATGACAGAAAGAACCATCCCTCTTGCATTAGCAGTTAACAAAGGATATATGGCGAATCCAGCGTAAATCGTCCCGCTGGGGATAATCGGTGCGGTAATGACCTCCCCGGCTTTCGGTGCGCCACAAAGCCGCCTGGATAATAACCCGGGCCACCGTTAACATATTTAATACTTCATAATAAGCCAGCTCATCATCGCCCGGCCCCAATTGATTGTATAGTTCATCCACTATTTTGGATGCCTCTTTCAAATGGGGTTCATCCCTTAGGATACCCACATTCTCCCACATTGTTTCCTGGAGCTTCAAGCGGGCTTGCTGGGGGGAAACCCTGCCGGCCTGAGGCTTTAACACCTGGCTCTGGTCGAAATGGCGGTATATCTCCTTTAGTTCCACCCGGCGCCGGTACATGATTTCCTCGGCCTTAGTCACTATTCGCTGTCCAAAGACAATTCCCTCTAAAAGGGAGTTGCTGGCCAACCGGTTGGCGCCGTGTACTCCGGTGCAGGCTGCTTCCCCACACACATAGAGTCCCGGAAGACCGGTTTCTCCATAGGTATTAGTCTCAATTCCTCCCATAGTATAGTGGGCGGCTGGAAACACCGGTACCAATTCCCTGGTCAAATCAATACCCCGCTGCAGGCAGTTGTGGTAAATAGTGGGGAAGCGATCTCGCACCTGGGGAATATGGGTCATATCCAGCCACACATACTCGCTGTTGGTGCGCTTGGTCTCACTGACTATGGCCCGGGAGACCACATCCCGAGGAGCCAGTTCTTTCAAGGGATGATAATTGGCCATAAAGGCTTCTCCCTTAATGTTGTACAAGCGTCCCCCTTCCCCGCGCACCGCTTCTGATATTAGAAAACGCTGGGTCTCAGCGGTGAATAAAACGGTGGGATGAAACTGAATGAATTCCATATCAGTCAACCGGCATCCGGCCCGGTAAGCTGCCGCCATACCATCAGCAGTGGCCACTGAAGGATTGGTGGTATATTTATATAACTGGCCGGCCCCTCCTGTGGCCAAAATGGTTGCCCGGGCAGTGAATACCACTTTACGGTGCTCATGGGCATCGTACACCAAGGCTCCATAACATTCCGGGTCCTGTTCTCTGCTGATAATATCTATCAGGAAATGATCCTCCCGGATTTCAATGGCTGAATTCTGTTCACACTGTTTAACCAGGGCGGCGCGTATAACCTCCCCGGTAGCATCCGCAGCATGAAGAATGCGGGCGCGGCTATGGGCTCCTTCCCGGGTCAGGGATACCGAACCATCTTTCATGTCAAAACGGGCTCCGGCGTTTATCAATTCCCGTACCCGCTCCGGTCCTTCCCGTACCAGCACGTCAACGGCTTCAATATTACATAGTCCCGCCCCTGCTTCCAGAGTATCCTCTAAATGCAAGAATGGGGAATCCTCTTCATGCACAGCTGCAGCAATTCCCCCTTGGGCGAGACCTGTATTTGAATCTTTAATGGTCTTCTTGACCAGCACTATTACCTGGCCGTATTGTGATGCTTTTAAGGCTGTAAATAATCCGGCAATCCCTCCACCCACAATGAGAAAGTCAGTGCTAACCACGGATGTGTCCTGGTCAAGGACGCCTATATACCTGGTTATGTTCATCAGTAAACGACCTTCAATTATAAATTAACGCTTAGGGCGCAATGGCCAGCATTCTCTGCAGGGACTGCGCCGCGCGCTGTCTGACATCTTCCGGTACTTCTATCTGGTGTTCCTGCCGCTCCAAAGCCTGGGCCAGTATCTCCAAGTTAATTTTTTTCATGTCCTCACATAAGAACTCGGTACGGGCCAGGTGAAACACCTTGTCGGGGCAATGCTTCTTTAGGGTATGGAAGAATCCTTCCTCGGTGCCAATAATGAACTCCCGGGCAGAACTCTCCTGAACATATTTCAACATCCCGGCTGTGGAACGAACGGCATCAGCCAGTGCGGCTACTGACGGCGGCACCTCGGGATGAACCACAACTATCGATTCCGGATAACGCCGGATCTGTTCTTTGACTTCCTCTGCGGTAAGCTGATCGTGAATCGGGCAGCATCCCGGCCATAGCTCCATGTCACGGCCAGTCTGGTTCATAATCCAGGTACCTAAATTGCGATCCGGAACAAACAACACCGGCTGCTCCGCTGGCAGTGACCGCACTACGTTAAGGGCGTTGGCAGAGGTGCAGCAAATATCACTTTCCGCTTTAACCTCGGCGGAAGAGTTTACATAGGTCACTACTGCATAACCAGGATGCTCACTCTTCCACTTCCTCAACTGCTCCCCGGTTATCATATCTGCCATGGGACATCCCGCCTGTAAAACGGGTAGTAATACCGTTTTCTCAGGGTTTAGGATTTTGGCACTTTCGGCCATAAAATGTACCCCACAGAATACGATAACGTCGGCATCAGTATTGGCAGCCTGAATGGCCAGCTGCAAGGAGTCTCCTACAAAATCCGCCAGGTCCTGAATTTCAGGAGGCTGGTAAAAATGCGCCAGAATAACAGCGTTGAGCTCCTTCTTACGCTGCTCAATCAAGGATGCCAGATTTTGGGATGTCAATTGTTTAGGACCTCCTATTCGTATTTCCCCAAACAAACTTTTTCCACTTGATTCTTGTTATTCACATAGACCAAACGAGGCTTGTAATCCTGGCACTCTTTGTCCTCCAGGATGGTGTACGTGAGAATAATGACTATATCACCTTTTTGAACGAGCCGGGCCGCTGCTCCGTTCAAACATACTATGCCTGACCCACGTTCCCCCTCAATTACATAGGTCTCAAATCGTGCACCGTTATTATTATTGACTATGGTTACTTTTTCATTAGGTACGATGTCAGCAGCATCCATTAGGTCCGGATCCAGAGTAATGCTGCCTACATAATTTAGATCGGCATCGGTAACCACAGCCCGGTGTATTTTAGACTTGAGCATGTAGCGAAACACTTGTTACACCTCCACCATCAGGTTATCAATCAACCTGGTTGTGCCAAACTTTACTGCCAGAGCAATAAGAACAGTTCCTTCGATCCTCTCCAGGGAAGCCAGATCACTGGCCCGGTTAATCTCTATATAGTCTATCTGGGCCCCGGGGCTGGTCTCGATGATGTTCCTGATAAATGTTCTGACTTTTTCCGGGTCTCTCTCTCCGTCCTTTATTAACTGCTCAGCAGCCTGGAGGGACTGGCTCAAAACCAGTGCCTCCTGCCGCTGTTGCGGATTCAGATAAACATTGCGGGAGCTTAAAGCCAATCCATCCGCTTCGCGGACAATGGGCATCCGCACAATTTGCAGCGGGAAGTTCAGTTCCCGCACCATTTTTTCCAGAATTGTAGCCTGCTGAGCATCTTTCTGCCCAAAAAAGGCCAGGGTTGGCTGGCATATATGGAACAGTTTACTGACTACGGTAGTTACCCCGCGAAAATGGCCGGGGCGGGAAGCACCGCACATTTTTCCGGCAATCTCCCCCTGTACTTCTACAAAAGTACTATACCCGGAAGGATACATATCCTTCACCGCAGGAGCAAATACTACATCCACCTGTTCCTGCTCCAATAAAGCACAGTCTCGAGTCAAATCGCGGGGATATTCCTCAAAATCTTCCCCGGCTCCAAACTGAATGGGGTTGACGAAAATGCTCACCACAACAAGATCACACTGCTTCCGGGCTTCCCGGACCAGACTCAGATGTCCTTCATGCAGATAACCCATGGTGGGCACCAGCCCGATCCGGCGTCCGGCTCGAACCTGTTCACTGCTCCACTGCTGCATCTCGGCTACACTTTGAATGATCTGCATCGTTTATTCAGGACCCCCCGTACAGCTTATCCAGTACCTCGTCCTGGATGGTAAAGCAATGTTCGTTAGCCGGAAAGGCTCCTGACTCCACTTCCTCTTTATAGCTTTTTAAGGCTTCCAGGATGATGGGCTGTAAATCTACGAATTTCTTAACAAACTTGGGTACGTGCCCTCCGTACATACCCAGCATATCATTTACCACCAGCACCTGACCGTCACAGTGAGGTCCGGCCCCGATGCCGATTGTCGGGCAGGACACCTCAGCGGTGATGCGCTTGGCCAATTCGCTGGGAACACACTCCATAACCAGCGCAAATACTCCCGCCTTATCCATAGCATGAGCGTCGCGAATTAACTTTTGGGCGGTTTCCAGATCTTTACCCTGGACCTTAAACCCACCGAAAGCATTAACCGACTGGGGGGTGAGCCCGATGTGACCCACCACCGGAATCTGGGCATCCAGAATAGCTTTAACGGTGTCCACCCGTTCGGTGCCGCCTTCGATCTTGACGGCCTGGGCGCCGCCCTCCTGGATGAAGCGCCCGGCATTGCGAACGGCTTCTTCCAAAGAAATATGATAGGACAAAAAGGGCATATCCCCCACTACCAGGGCATTTTTGACTGCCCGGGTGACGGCCTTGGTGTGATGTATCATGTCATCCATGGTAACTGCCAGGGTATTTTCATAACCCAGCAT
>DCTH01000018.1:5791-7209 GCA_002329495.1 Syntrophothermus sp. UBA1445
TTTCTTTGATGGTAGCGGTAGTAACTCTAGCCATAACTTTCGCTCCTTCCTGTCCAGCATGTGTCCGGTGCCTGCACTAGCTGGCTGACACCGCGCGGGAAAGTTCCCTTCTAAACACTCGCTGGAACTCTTCCATAGCTGAATCATCAATAGTTCCTTTTTCCACCGCAATTTGTGCAGTGTAGAAACCCAGCCAGCTGTACAGTTTCATCAGTTCCGGAGCCATCTGTTCCAGACAGTCCAGATGCTTAATTATANNTACCGTACCCTGAATGAGAGGCAGCAAGGCTTTAATACCTGCACTGCGTGGTATCCCGGTGGATTCCAACAGTTTCAACCCAAAATCAATCAGGGTCACCAGGTAGTTAGACACTACACAAGCCCCGGCATGGTACAAGGGCTTGGCCTTGCGATCGATAAAGAAGTATTCCCCCTCCAGGGCTTC
This sequence comes from Syntrophothermus sp. UBA1445, assembly GCA_002329495.1. GTDB lineage: Bacteria > Bacillota > Syntrophomonadia > Syntrophomonadales > DTU052 > DTU052. The sequence continues at coordinate 6,237 of DCTH01000018.1, forward strand.
AACAATACCAACGGCAACATCGTAGGCATCTTTATCCCCTTCAATGCTGAAAACGGAACCGGGTAAGTTTTTAATCGCTCCGTCCACATTGGCAAAGGATTGAAGAGGGTGTACCGACAGAACTCGAGCTCCAAAGGCTTTGGCAGTATCCAGTACTTCCGAAGATTGAGCACCACTCATGTGCACTACTACCTGATCGCCATAAAACGCTCTGCGATCAGCCAGTGTATCCACTACCTTGCCTATAGCAGCGTCATTGGTTGTAATAAACAATATATCTGCCGAGCGAGAAACTTCTTGNNTTTAGTACCACCCCAACTGCTGTTCCTACGACTCCCGTACCGATAATTCCGATCTTGTTGCTCATTGAAAATCCCCCTCTTGGGCAGGACCTGGTCCTGTTTTCTTCCGTCTTGGTCACACATGGATCCAAGCGTCATTCGCATTAAGTATCGGCGGGAATCAAATCCTCTCGATTCCTCGGTTTCCTTCTCGGGCTAAAACGCTACTCAACACCTCCCTGACAGTCGCTCCGTTATCAGGAAATCGTAAGTCCGCTCCAATCTCCGCTAACGGCACGAGGACAAACAACCTTTCGCGCATGTGGGGATGAGGAATTATTAGTTGCGGATCGTCTAGGACCTCATTCCCATAAAGTAAAATGTCCAGATCTATTAACCGTGGGCCCCATTTCTCCTGACGCTGGCGGCCCATTTTGATTTCGATATTCTGCAGTTCCCTTAGCAGTTCCTTGGGCGGCAAACTGGTTTCTATTTCGATGACCTGATTCAAGAACTTATCCTGATCAGTTTTTCCCCAGGGTTCCGTCTCATAAAGGGATGAAATATTCTTTATATTTACGCCGGGAATAGCACTAATTAATGCTACTGCTTGGGCTATATTATCCCGTTTACAACCCATATTCGAACCCAGACCAATGTAAACAGAATTATTCATAATAGGGTTCCCCTCT
>DCTH01000018.1:7245-7480 GCA_002329495.1 Syntrophothermus sp. UBA1445
GGTTATGTTTACTTCCAGTATAGATGAAAACTGCTCCAGCAAAACTTGAGCCAGGCGCTCAGCCAGAGCCTCCAGTAATTTATAATGTTCTTCTTCGACAACCTGGCGCACGATTTGAAAAACTTGAGCATAGTCTACCGTTTGCTGCAATTCATCGCTCTGCCCCGCTGCAGCCAAGTCAACATAGAGTTCAAAATCAACTTCAAAGGGCTGAGGTTTTACCTGTTCTGCTTCT
>DCTH01000028.1:0-237 GCA_002329495.1 Syntrophothermus sp. UBA1445
TGTACCAGCAAAACCAGGACTCCCGGATGATCTAAGAACGGTCTTTGACCAGTTGAATGGCTTTGTCTATGCTTATGATGCCTCAGGTATAATCACCTATTGCACCCAACGCTGTGCTGAAGTTCTGGGATACCAGCGAGAGGAAATAATCGGAAAGAGTCTTTTGGACTTTATCCCCGACAACGAAAAGGAAAAGGTCCAAAAGGCTATTGAAGAGAGAATCGAGGAAGGTGTACC
>DCTH01000028.1:317-834 GCA_002329495.1 Syntrophothermus sp. UBA1445
CTGCAGGACCTGACGGCGAGCGAGGCGCGCTACCGGGAACTGTTTGAAACCTCTTTTGACGGTATCGCGGTTTTCAGCAGCAATGGCCGGTGCCTGGACTGCAATCAGGCCTTTGTTGATCTTCTGGGCCACCCTTCGAAAGAATTCATCCTCAACCAATCTTACCAAAAGATCACCCCGCCAGAGTATCATCCGCTTGATGTAAAGGGCATGCGGCAGATTCTGAAGCACGGCTGCTGTGATGAGTATGAAAAGGAATACCTGCGAGCTAATGGCACCCGGGTGGTAACCAGTGTCAAGGGCTGGCAGAGTTCCGATGATAAAGGTAACTCGGTCGGGGGTTGGTACCTGGTCCATGACATAACTGATCGAAAACGGGCCGAAGATGAGCTCAGGCGGTCGGAAGAACGCTACCGGATTATCTTTGAGAACACCGGAACCGCAATGATCATTCTGGATGAGGACAATTCAATAGTCCGGGCCAACAAGGAAATGGAGAGACTCACCGGCTATGTCC
>DCTH01000028.1:899-4612 GCA_002329495.1 Syntrophothermus sp. UBA1445
CCCCGCAATTACGAGTTTCGACTGGTCAGAAAAGACGGGGAAATGCGGGAGGTTTTTCTTACCGCTGCCATGATCCCGGGGAGCCAACAGAGCATCATCTCGCTTTTGGACGTAACCGAAACCAGGTGGGCCGAACGCCGTCTGCGGGCTTCCAACCAAGAACTTGAGGCTACCCTGGAGGAACTCACCGCCATCGAGGAGGAGCTGAGAGAGCAGTATTGGGAACTGCAAAGACAGAAGTCGGTCCTGGATGAGTCAGAACGACGCTTCCGCTCCCTCTTGGAGGATGTCCGGCTGCTGGCACTGATCGTGGATGCCGAGGGCAGAATAACTTTCGTGAATAATTTCCTTTTAAGCCTGACCGGATGGCAGCGCGAGGAACTTGAAGGCCAGAACTTCAGGAATTTCTTCCCGCCATCGATCAGGGAAAAAATGATCAAGCTGTTTGAAACCACCATCAAGCGGGAACGTATAATACGCCATGGTCCCAGCTATGTACAGACGAAACACGGCAAGATACTGCGGGTGCAATGGAACAACACCCTTCTGATGGATGCGGATCATAATGTGGTAGGGATTGCCACCATCGGCGAAGNNGCAGCAACTGCTCAGTGGTACGGTAGAAGCCCTGGCCGCCACCGCCGAAAAAAGGGACCCCTACACCGCAGGCCACCAGCGGAGGGTAGCGGAACTGGCCTGTGCAATCGCCAAAAAAATGGGAATCAACGGTAGCCGGCTGGAGGCTCTGCGTACCGCCGGTATCCTGCATGACATCGGCAAGATGTACATACCGACGGAGATACTATCCAAACCCGGCCGCCTGACGGAGGTGGAGATGCTGCTGGTGAGGACCCACTGCCAGGCAGGTTATGAAATTGTCCACAAGATTCCTTTCTCTGATCCGGTTCCTCTGTTCCTGTTGCAGCATCACGAACGCATGGATGGTTCCGGCTATCCCCATGGTTTGGCCGGAACCGACATTCTGCTGGAGGCCCGGATTCTGGGAGTGGCCGATGTGGTGGAGGCTATGGCATCGCACCGCCCCTACCGGCCCGCATTAGGAGTAGATATGGCCCTGGACGAGATCTCGGTGAACAGCGGCACTCTGTATGACCCTCAGGTAGTAGCGGCCTGTTGCCAGCTGTTTCAGGAAGAAGGCTTTCAGTTCACTGACTGATTAACTTCAAAAAATAAATATATGAATAGAAGCGAGGAACGAGGCGTCACGGAGCAATCCGGGCGCTTTTTAATTTGGGGGACCAGATGGCGACCAAAATAATTTCGCATCGTGAAATAACAATCCATTGACGAGACAAGCCAGGGGATGTTATTCTGAATCCATCATAGAATAGAAACATATTCCGAGATGTGGAATCCATATCTGGTAAAGGAGATGAATCGATGAGTTATGTACAGGATGTTTTTAACCAGGTAATTGAGAGAAACCCCCATGAACCCGAATTCCACCAGGCAGTGAACGAGGTCCTGGAATCCCTCACGCCAGTTCTGGATCGACATCCAGAATATGAATCGGCGGGGATACTGGAACGGCTGGTGGAGCCGGAGAGACAGATAGTTTTCCGGGTTCCCTGGGTTGATGATACCGGAAAAGTACAGGTAAACCGCGGAATGCGAATCCAATTCAACAGTGCTCTGGGGCCCTACAAAGGGGGACTAAGATTTCATCCATCGGTGTACCTTGGCATCATAAAATTTTTGGGATTTGAACAGATTTTCAAGAACTCACTCACCGGACTGCCGATTGGCGGAGGCAAGGGTGGCAGTGACTTTGATCCCAAAGGCAAATCGGATAATGAGGTCATGAGGTTCTGTCAGAGCTTCATGAACGAGCTCTATCGCCATATAGGTGCCGACGTTGACGTGCCCGCCGGGGATATTGGAGTCGGTGGCCGGGAGATTGGCTACCTCTATGGACAGTACAAGAAACTGACCGGGCGCTTTGAAGGAGTCTTGACCGGGAAGGGCCTGAGTTACAGCGGAAGCCTGGTCCGGAAGGAAGCGACCGGTTATGGCCTGGTCTATTTCCTCGATGAAATGATCAAGGCTCAGGGTAAATCCCTGCAGGGCTCGACCGTGGTGATATCCGGTTCCGGCAACGTTGCCATTTATGCGGTCGAAAAGGTCAACCAGCTGGGCGGCAAAGTGGTGGCCATGAGTGACTCCACCGGCTATATCTATGACCGGAATGGGATTGACCTGGATGCCATCAAGCTGATCAAGGAAATCGAGAGAGGCCGAATCAAGGATTACCTCAACCGCCACCCGGAAGCCGAGTATGGTGAGGGTTCAATCTGGAATATAAAGTGTGACATCGCACTTCCCTGTGCAACTCAAAACGAGCTGAATGAGGAAGACGCCAAAACACTGATCGAGAACGGCTGTTTTGCGGTAGCCGAAGGAGCCAATATGCCCTGCACCCCGGAGGCAGCGCACCTGTTTATCAGCAATAATGTGATGTTTGGCCCGGGCAAGGCGGCTAATGCTGGCGGAGTTGCCACTTCGGCTCTGGAAATGGCCCAGAACAGTATGAGGTTGCCCTGGACCTTTGAAGAGGTGGATAACCGGCTGCATGGTATCATGGTCAACATCTACCGGGAGGCCAGCCAGGCCGCCGAGGAGTACGGCTTTAAGAACAACCTGATAGTTGGCGCCAACATCGCAGGATTTACCAAGGTGGCAGAGGCCATGATGGCCCAGGGCATCGTATAAAGGGCCGCCCATACCATCTGACCGGTAATTGGAAAGCTCCTGCATGGATTTTGCAGGGATCCAGGCGATCATACCATTGCCCGCTCATAAGCACGTGACTTAAGTCATGACTTGGGCGGGCTTAATATTGCCTGGAATATATAATCTTTGCTCCATGACCGGCTAAGTTATTGTTTGCACCCTGATTAAACCTTTCTGTTGATGCCTGCGTTAACCGGCCCCCAATCTCCCCTCTCCAACCACGCGTTATAAGGCTGGCCGGGTCCGGGGACTGACCCCGGCCTGCCGGTCTGGTATAATCAAATTGCAGCTATTTATCGGAATAGGAGAGGATCCTGTAATGATGGAAAAAGTAATGGCCCTGGGTGGCCGGAAAGCCAAAATATTGGGACATGAAGACTGCTTCCAATCCGCCGTGATTGTGCCTTTGATAGAGCATAATGGAGAAACCTGTGTAATNNCTGGAACAGAGAACCTCCTGGTTAACCAAAAACCCGGGGGAAATATCCTTCCCCGGAGGTCGTATCGAACCGGGGGATGGCGATGAACTGGAGGCGGGAATAAGGGAGGCCTGTGAAGAACTGGGCCTGCACCGCGAAGACCTGGAGTACGTGGCACCGCTCGACATCCTTTTGACTCCCTTCAACCTGCTGGTCTACCCGTTCGTCTGCCGAATCAGAAAAGATGCCCTGATAAAGCCTAACCTGAGCGAGGTTAACGCGGTACTGTACGTCCCCCTGTCGCACCTCCTGGAATACGAACCGATTACCAGTTCCGTGGCAGTCCGGCTGGTCCCGCCCCCCGACTATCCCTATGATCTGATCCCCCGCGGCAAAGACTATCCCTGGCGGGAGGGCTGCTACGCCCAGTTCTTCTACCCCTGGCAGGATTACGTCATCTGGGGACTGACCGCTCGCATCCTCTGCCACTTCCTCAGCCTGCTGAAATGAATCACAGGGGCAAGACGGGGACGGTTCTTTACT
>DCTH01000142.1:0-2593 GCA_002329495.1 Syntrophothermus sp. UBA1445
ATACATTTGGCAGGATCACAGCAGCCAGAGGCATGATAATCCACCAGATGTTTCGCTGTCCCGGCACAGTTGCCCATGGCCATTTTCTTCATGGGAAGTGCGGCTATGTCCTGCTCGGAATAAGGCTTGCCGCTGCGATCAAACCACCAACGTTGGCCATCGACAACTATCCCCGAACCCTCGATGATACACAGAGAGAAATCCCGCCTGACTTTAGCTTTGAAGTTGTAATAATCCAGGCCGCTTTTGGTGGCGGCCAGACAGCCGCCGGAACAGGCCTGTTCGATTTGGAAAGCGATCTCCGGTGTGACTGCGTTTATATCCGTGACCTGAGGTGCATCATGGTTGGTTCGACCTGCCAAGGCCAATAGATTGGGGAAATCATGCTTGGTTTTCTCATCCATCAGTGATGCTATGGCCGGGCGGAACTTGGTTACCCGCACATTGCCTATTATCTCCACATCAGTGTCATTAAAGCCACGACGTACCGCTTCCTGCATGAGCTTGTTCTGCTCGGGGTCAAAGCCCATCATGTAGGTGGTAATGCGGTCAACTTCCACACTGTTGTTGCCGCAGACGATCATCCCCACCCTTACCGGATCCACAGGTGCGGGGGTATTACCTTCACCGCCGATGATCCCATCGATGACTGTCAAGTCCGGCTTGAACAGATAAAGCAGGTCAGCTAGCTTTTTGTTGATGGCGTGGTTGTGGTTCCTCTCCCGCAGGAAATNNGAGGTGGCTGTGATTCCTCTCCCGCAAGAAATAAGGTATGGTCCCCATGGCATTCTTGAAACCCAGGGTGACGCCGGTATAAAGATTGGTTTTCATCTTGGGCACTGAAATGTAAAAGGCTTGGCCACGCACTACTTCGTCGAGTATCTCCGGCAGATAGACCTCCTTCATCACTTCGGCCTTGGGCAGCATATAGCGTACCACGGGCTGCTGCTCCAGGGGTATCAATTGGGTACCGTAATACTTGGCTATCCTGTCATAACCGGCGACGCGGAAACTTACCGGAGTCGGCATGGGTTTGCCGGATGATTCCACAATAGATATTGTATTGGTGTACTGCCGGATATAACTGACCACGGCATCAAAAACTCTCGGGTCAGTGGTCTCCGGATAATCGCGCTCGTCGAAGCCGCTATCGTGGTACACGGTGACCAGATTGGGCTTGATCAAAACATGGCGATTGTTCTTCAACTCTTCGGAGAAATGACAGCGCGCATCGAGTTCGTCCAAAGCGCTATATACGGTATCTCGAATCGCCTTTATGTCCTCGCGGTCGAAATAGGCTGGGGTGCCGTAGTCTTGGGGCAAAACCACGTAATCTCTCATGTAGTCCATTTCCGGTGCGTCTTTGATGATCACATAACTTTTTGGTCTCATGGAGGCCTCCATTACTTTACATATCTCCTTAGTCCCGTTGTCATCCCATGGGACGCAGCATCTCAAGCAGGTTTTCCATCCTGTGTCGAATATCCTGGCGTAGATCCGCCCCGCCGGAGTATATGCACCAGTAGGTAGTGATCGTATACAGCAGCCCGATAGCTAGCTCCAACATGTATCCAGGTGAAAACTGCCCGGTAAACTCACCCTGTTGCTGGCCTTTATCAAAACAGTCATACATAATCGCCAGAAGGGAAAACTCGCTGTAGTTGTAGACACTGTTCCTAGATAGCAGCATGATGGCATAGAAGGTAGCGACAAACTCTGTTCCTTTACGCTCAAAATAGAGGGCCTGATAATCCATTACTTGCAGGAAAGCTTCAGCGTAGGATCCTTTCGGCAGTGATTCATAGTAGTTCATCAGGTCGCGGCTTTCTTCCTTGACGTACTCTATTAAAATATCCTGCTTGGAGGCGAAATGGTGATAAAATGTCCCGCTAGCAATTCCGGCCGCCTTGCAGATATCAACCAATGTGGTTTGCTCATATCCTCGTTCTTTTATCAAGCCAAGGGCGGCCTGAAAAATTTTCTCCCTGGTTTGCTGGCCCTTTTTCGTAGTACCACTCTTACCGGTAGTCATCGCTCCGTTTCCATCCTTCCTGAAATATAAGACCAATCACGTCGTGTAAGCTACCCGGTCCAAGACTCTTGCTTGGTGGTGCCTTCCCCCTGGGTTCACACACTGAGGCCATTTGCAAACCATATTATACAATAAAACAAAACCGAACGCACTCGGTTTTTTCATTAAAGAGGTGACATAATTTACTAATCACCTGTTATTATGATTTGTCGTTCAGATACCTTGCCATGTTGGGCAGGAGAATAATCCGACTGCAGCAGTAGCGGCACAGCCGGAAAAAAGGCTTAATTACGGGGTATGCGACGACTCGGATGTATTGCGGTGTATTCAGGCGGGGGCATTCATAGGCTCAAAAAAGTTGAAGTTATTATATACGTAGCATTGCATCGAACTAACACCATCACCTGCTTTATTTATAAAAAGTCACGCCCCCCAGACTGCGCTTTATACTGCGGGTGTACTTATACTTGGGATATCCGAAAACGATCATTATACCCTGGTTGTTTTCCTTTGGAATACCATATTTTTTACCAACCGGGTTTCTATATTTGAGATAAGGTG
>DCTH01000142.1:2607-3221 GCA_002329495.1 Syntrophothermus sp. UBA1445
GAAGTGGGAGAAGCATGAAAATACATGGCTAGGGGGGCGCCGTAGAGCAGCATGTCCCGGCCCTGGGCCATGTTTTCACTGAAATAGTCCGGCAGGGGGGCCGCAAAGGATTTCATAAAGTCATAAACTTCCTTGCCCATAAAAGGCCGTAAAATGCCCAATACCACAGGAGAAAAGAGCCATTTACTGGATTTGAAAACCTTGACCATGTCCTCGGCAAATTCCCTGACGCGGTCAAATCCCTGCAATACCAGAACCTGCACTTCCGAAGGGGGCAGACCCATGGGCGCAGTACTTACCGCATCAAGTATCTTTTGGATCACTTCCTCTTCGACCTCCCGGTCCTTGAAAGCCCGTATACTGCGCCTGCTCAGCAGTAAGGCATACAGCTGCTCATAATCAGCCCGCTGCTCCCGGGGAGGCAGGTCGATAAGATCTTTCGCGCTCATTTCCCGTCCCTCAACCACGATGCACATTTGCGGGCAGACGGCGGCACATTGCCCGCAGCCGTAGCAACCGAACAGTATGGATTGGTCTACCTGCACCCGGTCGTCTTCAATATACAACGGTCCTGAGCAGACCTTCACACATAGGCCGCACAGGCTGCAGAGCTC
>DCTH01000021.1 GCA_002329495.1 Syntrophothermus sp. UBA1445
TTCTGATAGCGATTTATAATTCACCATAAAATTCTCCTTTAACTGTGTATAGCGGCATGCTTATTCCTGTGCTTAAATTCTATCATCACGTCATGGATTATGAAAATCCACTCACCGTACTACGTTACTCAAGCCATTGATACTGTTCATGGGTCTTAACCATAAAAAAACGCCCCCTTCGGATTACGAAGGGGGCGCAGGGTTTTGCATCTAGAGTTGAGTGGCTGTCATTTGCTGTTGCAGGTATTCATTAAAGTCCCGGGCTTGACTTACGTCAGGAATATCGAAAGGCTGTCCGAAGTCATAGATCTTATAGCTTGCTTTTTCGATTATACACATATCAACCGGGTCCGATACTTCATTCCCAACCTTGGTCGCGGGTATTTTCAAGTCCACATCGGCTTCCAGGTCCATAAAAGTGGGCAATAGGTCGGCCTGATTAACCCAGACCCGATAAAATATATCAGCCTTCATGTTCTGAAAAAGAGTCTGCATCATTTGGTTCATGTCCTGACTTATATTGTTCGTAGCTGAAGGGGTGGGCATCTGACTCATTACGCTTTGAAAGAGTCGGTTAAAGCTTTCCGCTCCCATAATCACGTTGATTACCCAGTAAGACTTGCCATCTCTCATTTGGTCATCGCCAAAACTCATAATGGCGCCGGACTCCTGCATCATCTGCAGTGATGCCAGCGGATCACTGCTGTTGGATTGTTCAATCAGAGCCTTCATATCCATTCCCGGGATGTTCATTTTGAACCAGCCTTCTTCTCCCGGAATAGTTATGTACATGCCCTCTTCATTGATAAACGCCTCGGTTGTCGCCGAGATTGCAAGGTTACGAGCCTCAGGGACGGCCGGAGAATCAACGGTGGTTCTTATGTACATAAACAAAGGTTTTTGATGTACGGCCATATACATATCCATGTCAGTCGTGGAGTTCACAGTTTCCTGCTTGGCAGTATTGGTCATTTCCATATCCATGGAAATCTTCACGTCAGTCTTATATGTTTTGTTCTTGAGCAGAGCCTCCGAGGATTTGACCATAAGTTCTTCAATACTCATCCCCTGGCGCTGCTCGGAATACTTGACCGCTGCCGTCTGGCTGTTCTGTTCCCAGGTAACTGTGGCCCCAAAGGCTTCGGATATGAAACGCAGCGGAACCATTACTTCACCGGCAACCATAGTAGGTGCTTGGGGCATAACCAGTTGTTTGCCGTTCAAGTCGGCCTTGGTGTCGTTTAGTGTAAGCCGGAGTGTATTGGGACCCTTCTTGACCGTCACAATCTTGTCTGTCAAATTGATTTCCGCACCCAGTACCCGGCCAACGAAAGACAAAGGTACCATGGTCGTCCCCTTGGTGAGTTGCGGGGCAGTGAGCGGGACGTAGGACTTTCCGTTGACGTTAAGGTTGACACCTGCCCAAACCGGGTTGGCACAGAGAAGTAAAAAGAATGCTGTGATGATTGCCACTAATTTTTGGCGCATAATAAACCCTCCCATTCATATTTAGGGGTAATTACAATCCCTTAGTCTGATTATAGACCAAATGATGCTAATGAAAAACCTAGTTACAGAGGATAATCATGCCAACCGGGGTTATTAATGCGCGGGGGAGTAAGGTGAGGTTTCTGACCTTGGTGTGTGCTGTGTCAAGAGAATGATTGCTCTTCACTGGCCAGACCGATCTGGTTTCTTCCGGCTCGCTTGGCTTTGTACAAGGCTTCATCGGAGCGCTTTATCAGTTCCAGCGGATCCTGTCCTGGCTTGGGGGTTATTGTGGTTACCCCCAGGCTGATGGTGATAACCGGGGCGATGGGTGAACTGATGTGAGGGATCGCAAGATCGATTATGCCGGTTCTTAGCTGTTCAGCAACTATCATGGCGCCGATGCTGTCCGTCTCCGGCAGTATACAGGCGAATTCTTCGCCACCCCATCGGCCGACCAGATCGCCAGGTCTTTTCAACGTTTTGCATAGTTTGATGGCAACTTTACGCAAACACTCATCACCTTCGAGGTGTCCATAAGTATCATTGTAGTTCTTGAAATAATCGATATCGGTCATAATCAGTGATAGCGGCTGGCCTGAACGCGTGGCCCGCCGCCACTCCACTGACATAGTCTCATCAAACCGCCTCCGGTTGGGAATTCCCGTCAAACCGTCCGCCATGCCCATCTTGGTCAGGCAATCGCGAAAATACTTCAATTGCAGGTGATTCTTGACCCGCGCTTTCAATATGGACGGCTTAAAAGGTTTGGTGATGTAATCAATAGCACCTAAACTCAGGCCGTACTCTTCGTCCTGTTCGTTGTTCATTCCGGTCAGATAGATTATTGGGATGTCCTTGGTTTCCTCCTTGGCCTTAATCCGTCGACACACCTCATAGCCGTCCATGTTTGGCATCAAGATATCAAGCAGTATCAAGTCAGGATGAGGTTCTGAAGATGCTATACGCAGGGCATCCACGCCGTTCCTGGCGGTTACCACCGCGCAGTCTTCCTTTAGAATGTCAGCTATGATTTGAATATTGAAAAGGCTGTCATCAACAATTAGGACTGTTTGTCTGGGATGCTCCATGAGAATTCCCCGATCCTGTATTAACAAATCCTACATGTATTTGGTAATTGATATGACTATTTCGCCTTATTGATACGGATTCCTGCTGGCAACCGCATGGGTTAGTTCCTTGTTTGCTGACAGCAGGTAAGGTAAAATAGGAAAAAACTGATGAAATTATGGATAATAGTTGGAAAATCCGAAAATCAATAGGAATTTTCGCGATAGTCCACAATTAAGCTTTCACTTTTCTTAAGCTCCAGAATGGATACTAAAAGAACCGGGGACACATAGATAGCTGTCTCCTAGTTTGGGGGGTTGTTGGTTGTTTAAGGGCAGGATGCTTCGTATGGTTATGACACTTCTATCGGTTATACCTCTTCTTATGGTGGCTGCTCCAGCCAGTGCCGGTCCTTCTGTTTTGTGTTTCATCGATGGACAGGAACTCATTAGTGATCCAGCTCCATTTATTCTTAATGATCGCACCATGGTCCCTCTGCGAGCAGTGGGGGAGGGATTGGATATGGAGGTTGAGTGGCTGGAGGAGCTCAGGGTGGCGCGAATACATACCAACCCGGCGATACCGCTGAATCCACTGCCACCGCTGACTGACAGGGATTCAATTGCCAGGCCGTTGATCTTTATCAATGACATGCAGATACCCAGTGACGTTGACCCGGTGATTGTTGAGGATCGCATCATGGTACCAATAGCGGTTATTGTTGAAAACCTGGGGATGGAAGTAGAATGGAATGAAAGTGCCCGTCATGTATACATAACCAGACCGGAACCAGAGGTACCGGCACCGGAACCTGAACAGCCCCCAGAGGAGCCGGAGACACCAGCACCGGTTGAGGAACCATCTCCACCGGCATTGCCGGAGCATCTTTACCTGGGGATATCAATAATGGGTAACCCCCAGGCTGCTCCTGCTGAAATGGCTCGGGTAGCTTTTGATGCGATTGCCGCCCGGATTTATCCTGGCATTTCTGAGACAGATACCGCGGTATACATAAACCGGGCCCGGGAAAGCGTGCAGCAGCAATACGATGAGGTTACAACTCTGGAGGTAATCCGGCTGACCTCGGAGTTAAATAAGAGCCGGGCCGAGGTTATGCAGTATTCACCGGCGCAAAGAGATGAAATTCTTGATTTTGTTGCCGCTACTTACTATAAGCTGGCCCAAATGTATCTGCAGAAAGGGCTGCAATACGGGATCAGGGGGGATATCGCCTTTTTCCAGGCCGCTCATGAAACCGGGTGGTGGAGATTCGGTGGGCTGGTGACTCCCGAGCAGAACAACTACTGCGGATTAAGTGCCACTGGACAGCCAGCGACAGCACAGGAACAACTCCGGGGTGCAAATCCGGCCCGGGTATATTTCGTTGAGGGTAGACATGGTGCGTTTTTTGATACCCCGGCTACCGGAGTGGAGGCTCAGCTGCAGCATCTGTATGCCTATGCCACCACCCAGGACTTACCGGCAGGGGTGGACCTCGTAAGCCCCCGCTATGCTCTGGTAAAGAAAGGAATCGCCCCGAACTGGGAGGACCTGGGGGGCAAGTGGGCGGTCCCTGGGTATCCTCGCGGAGCACCTTACTATTATGAAAGTATGCCGGATCCCTTCGCCGCAGCATTTGCTGATGGGAAGACCTACGGTCAGACCATCCTGGCGTACTACTTCAGGACTGGATTAAAGTAAGAAACGTTTATAATCAAACGGGATAGAATTACTTAAGGATCGGTCTGCCGGTCCTTTGTTTTTTCCGGGGAAAGCTTGTTATGAAGGGAACATAGAAGGGTAAAAGGGGTCCCGGCGGTTTTCGGCCGGGAAGGACGAGTTGAGATCTTATTGGCCCGAGATATTTTGCACCAAAATGGTGTTGTATTGAAGTTCAGATTGGATGTATAGGTCTATTTCTTTTTGCTCTATCCAAGTTTTCAGGTATTGTTCCATCTGGCCTATCTGATGAGCATAATCACTGAACGTTTGGTTGATTTCCTGGTGGTTGACATCTGCGGCGTGTAAACTCAACTCACGGTGAAGGTGGCGTAGGCTGTTCAACGTCTGATGAATACCCTTTCCGGTATACACATAATTCACCTCCTTACTAAAGGGATAGTACACCATATGACGTTGACGGGCTATTAGTGAACCCATTCGGATTTTGTGAAACTTTTTTCCATGATGTGAAACGAATTTCATATTCAGGGTCAGTCGGCGGTAGCTTGAACAATCAATGATTTACCGTCGAAAAAGGGATTATCGAACAGTTTACAGAAAATATAGACAACAAGATTCATTATCGTATCCAAAGGAGAAAAATCATGCTGATACCTGTTACAGATCGAATTAAAATGGTTAAGGCCGCAAACGAGACCGGATTGCTGGTAGCCAATTCGCTGCTAGTGGAGGATGAGCAGACTCTCCTTATTGACGCCGGCTTTGGCCATGGTAACGTAGATACCCTGAGAGATATTCCCGTGGATTATCTGGTGAATTCCCACTTTCACGAGGACCACGTAATGTTTAATTGGTTATTCCCCCGGGCCCAACTCTTTGTGCCCCTCGAAGATGCGGAGGGAATCAGCTCACGTCAGGCCTACATTGACTGGTACGGTTTTCAGATTTTGGACGGTCAGTCGGTCCAGGACTGGATATTTGCCGCTTTTGATTGGCGGGAGTACCATACCGATAACCTGTTCACTGAGGGGCATAAGTGGGAACTCGGAAATACTACCGTTCAAGCACTGCACACCCCGGGCCATACCCAGGGACACTATGCCTTCTGGCTGGAAAAAGAACGGGTACTGTTTGCCGCAGATGTGGCCTTGACTCCTACTGGACCCTGGTACGGCAACATCACCAGCGATGTGGATGATTTTATTGCCTCCATTAAACGTTTAAAAGCTCTGAAACCTCAGGTGGTTGTTTCCGCCCACCGATCCCTGATCGAAAAAAACATCGACCAGCAGTTCGATCGCTACCTGGAAGTTATCTTTGAACGCGAAGAAAAACTGCTGGCATACCTGCAGAAGGCCCACACACTGGAAGAGATCGCTGCCCAGAAATTCCTCTACGGCTATCAGCCGGCCGAAATAGTCCAGGGCTTTTTCGAACGAGTACACGTCTATACCCATCTCAGACGACTGCGCAATTTGGGTTGGGTTGAAGAACAGAATGGCAGGTACCGGAGTACTAGGTAGGTGACAGGGGAGGCAAGTCGGGGACGGTTCTTTACTTGCGTGCCGCGGCACGCAAGTAAAGAACCGTCCCCGACTTGCGCCTGTAACTAAGTATTACTGACCGCTTACCGGCCGTGGAATTCGGGTTTTCTCTTCTCGAAGAATGCGGCTACTGCTTCCTTCATGTCCTCAGTACCGCAGCAGTAAACGGATTGTGCTCCTTCAAACAGCAGGCCGGCCCTGCGACTGCTTTCTACCGCCAGGTTAATGCCTCGTTTGGCCATGAAAACTGATACCGGGGGCATACTGGCAATTTTGTGTGCCAGTTTCATAGTCCGCTCCATTAGTTTCTCCGGTTCGACCACGATTTCCACCAGACCGATGGCCTTTGCTTCCTGGGCATCAATCTCTTCACAGCCGATAATCAGTCGTTTAGCCTGACCCCCACCGACCAGTTTGGGCAGACGAGTGGTTCCTCCCATGTCTGGTGCCAGACCGAAGCGAACCTCGGGGATGGCGATCCGTAAGTTGGATGCTGCGACCCTGATATCGCACGCGAGAATGAACTCCGTACCGCCACCATAGCAAATACCCTGGACGGCAGCGATTACTGGCACCGGGAAGTCTTCCCATACGGTGTAAATGGACTGCAGCCAGTTGGCATTCTTTAATATGTCTGCTGAGCTGCCCTGGGACAGGAACTTTACATCCAGGCCTGCTGAGAAATTGTCGCCGGCAGCGTTTATGNNACTACGCAGCGTATATCGTCCATTGCCTGGACTACTCCAGCGGCATCGTAGATTTCCTGCCAGACCTCATGATTAAGAGTATTAAATTGTTGGGCGCGGTTTAACGTTACAATCGCGACCTTGTCCTCTCTGTTAATGAGGAGATGTTTGAAATCAGCCATTATTGTCCAACTCCTTTGTAATTTGTTGCGCTTACATTATTGTACCATGCCGCGCAACTAAAAACCGGCGATAAAGTCTAAAACTGTATCGCCGGTTTAAGGGGACCAGGGGCTTATGTCTTATGCTCTGATTACCGGAGATTGCCTGGATAGCCACCCGGTCGGGTACTGGTCTTCCAGATCCGGAAGGTCTACTTCCACCAGTTCTGATATTGGAACCACGGCTTCCTGATTGCTGTTAAGGTATCTGATCCGGGCCGAACTCCCGCTTACTGATTCCACCCATACGGCGGCGGTATTGTGTACCAGCGCGGTAGGGTCGGATGATTCCATGATTTCAGTCAGCCTGTCGAGATCCATTCACATTACTCCCTTCGTTTTTTGTATAGCATGTCTCAGGAAGGCCTCAATTATTACCGCGACCTGTTATGCTCTTTTTAGCAGGTTTCGGATTTTTTTATTTTAACAGAACTTTACTTGGTCCCTTGGCATATGGTAGAATCAATTAATTTCATATCATCAGAAGTAATGACAGAGGAAAGTAGGTTCTGGGTACTTCTCACAGGGAGGAGATGTCGCGACTGGAAGCATCTCCAGAAGGAATGAACTGAAGTTCCCTTTGGAACTCCCGGCTGAAACCTTGATGGTAAGTAGGTTGGGGCGGAGCTTTCACCGTTAAAAGAAAGGGGGTATCGGATGTTAATCCCGTACCTTGGCGAACCCAGTTAAGGGTGGTATCGCGAAAGGAAGAGCCTTTCGTCCCTGGCGGACTAAAGGCTTTGTTGTTTTCATCCCGTACCTTGTTAGAGTGGGGCACGAAAAGTGTCCAATAAGGGTGGTACCGCGGGTAGCAGGCCTCTCGTCCCTTTTTAGGAGATGAGAGGCCTTTTTGTTTAAACAATTCAAAGTATAGGAGGAATTCACATGGGGTTTTGTTGGCGGAGAACAGTATTAAAGTTATGGGTTCTGAGGAAAGACAGGTGAGTATTGGCCGGCTCTGTATCGGGGGTAAAGCTCCTCTGGCAGTCATTGCCGGGCCCTGTGCGGTGGAGAACGAGCAGATGCTGCGAGAGACTGCCAGACAGGTGACCCAGGCCGGCGCGCAGATGATTCGGGGAGGGGCCTTCAAGCCCAGGAGCTCGCCCTATAGCTTCCAGGGGTTGGGACTGCCGGGTCTGAAGATACTGCACCGGATAGGTCAGGAGATGCGAGTCCCGGTGGTTACCGAGGTTCTGGACAGCGGTGACGTCGATATGGTTGCTGAGTATGCTGATGTCCTCCAGGTGGGGGCTCGCAATATGCAGAACTTCGCGCTGCTGAGGAAACTGGGAACTATCGACAAACCGGTGATACTTAAACGGGGTCTGGCAGCCACCATCGAAGAGTGGCTGTTGGCGGCGGAATACATCATGGTGGGTGGTAATGAGAAGGTGATTCTGTGCGAGCGGGGTATCCGCACCCATGAACACTGGACCCGTAATACTCTGGATCTATCCGCCGTTGCGGTGGTTAAAAACCGTTCCAACCTGCCAATAATAGTGGACCCCAGTCATGCCACCGGTCATACCCATTTGGTGGCACCGATGGCCAGGGCCGCCGTAGCCGCTGGCGCGGATGGCTTGATGATAGAGGTCCATCCCTGTCCGGAAAAGGCCATGTCTGACGGGCAGCAGTCCTTGACTCCGAATCAGTTTCAGAAGCTGATGACCGAACTGTCCCGGGTGGCGGCTGCGGTAGGGAGGTGCGATATATGAAACGGTATGCGGTTTTGGGGCCTCCCGGAACCTATTCTGAGGATGCTGCGCGGTCTTACTGGAACGAACCGCGGGACCTGATCTACGTTCCTGAAATAAGCCAGGTGTTTGACCTGGTCAGGGAGGAGAAGGCCGATGAAGGCCTGGTTCCCATCTATAACAGCCTGGCGGGAACGATTGGGGTCACCATGACCAATCTCATACGGCATGAACTGTATATTGGGGGAGAGTGGGTACTGCCGGTGAGGCACTGTCTTATGGCCCGCGAAATCATGGATCCTGCTCAGGTGGAAGTGGTTATCTCTCAGCCGGAAGCATTCCTGCAGTGTCAGGGATTTCTGGCCCGGCAGCTGCCCAACGCCCGCCGGGAGATAGTGAACAGCACCGGACAGGCGGCCAGTTACATCAGACAGGAACATCGCAAAGCGGCGGCGATCGGATCCCGGAGAGCAGCTGAGGTCTACGGCTTGTATGTTATTGCCAACACCCTGGAGGATGATATAGAGAACCGGACTACCTTTATCAACATTCAGAAAGCCCCTTTGACTAAAGGCGATAAAACTTCAATCCTGTTTGGACTTCAGGACCAGCCCGGCTCACTTTACCGGGCCCTGGAGGTCTTCGCCCGGCGGGAGGTGAACCTGTCCCGACTGGAATCAAGGCCTCGCCCGGCCATTGATCACGATTATGTTTTTTATGCTGATATTGAAGGGGGAAGTGAGGAGCCGCGGATACGGGAAGCCCTGCATGAGCTGTCAAGCCGGGCAACCTATTTCCGTTTCCTGGGTTCATATGCAAAGCACCAGTCGGTGATGAATTAGCAGCCCAATCCTGAAGTTATGGCCTTGAAAACCGGCGGATTATTTGAGTATCCCCAAAATGCTGTTCACCGTGTTTTGTTTGGAGTAATGTCCGTCGGTCATCTGGGTCATACTTTCCTCTTCGCCCAGGACCTTGATGCGGATTTCTGTTGGGGATAGCCCCCGGTGATTAAGCTCCAGGACCTGATCCCGCAGCCGCTGCATAAAGTCGACTTTGGCCATGAGGGCCTCCTGTCCATTAGGGACTGGACCCAATAGGCTGCAAAAGATCGTATCGACTTTCAGCCTGGCCAGTTTGAGCAAAGAATCAACTATCAGGTTATAGTCCTCGTCCGCTCTGAGGTACTTAAACCCTCGACCGCAGAATATGTCCCCCGAAAACAGCCACCGCTGCTGCGGTTCATAAAAACAGACATGGGCATCGCAGTGTCCCGGAGCATGGATGACATCGAACCGGTATTCTCCAGCACTGATCTGCTCTCCCAGCGGAAGTCCCTGCGATGGTTCCGGATATGCCCATACTGCGAGCTGATAGGGCAGAAGTTCAAGGGCCTGGGGATTATTGAGAAAAGGTAAAGCGTCACGATGGGCGTAGATCTCCGCGTTAAACTTATCCTGCACCGCCCGGTTGTTTCCGATATGATCCTCATGATGGTGGGTGTTAATGATTTTTCTTACCCTTTCACCTTCGAGTGCGGTAAGGAGCTCGGACCTCACCCAGGCACAACTGGTATCAATCAACACGTCCTCCAGCAGAAAGGCATGGACCTGATAGGGAACATAATCACCTATACTCCGTCCCGAGCGAATAATCTTGACCGGTCCGGTCATTGTCTGTTTAAGCATCACTTTCTCCTTTCACGGGAGCTTTCAGAAATACCTATAAATTTAGGAGTTATTCTCCAGGTGCATCGCCTAATCCTTCACAGCAATGCCGGTCCGATAGGGGACGTTATTTAAAATACGATTACTATCCCGAAACGTCTACCTTCGCAATGTTGCCCTACTTCGCGAGGGCAACACTATCCGCCACTTTACCGGTCGGCTTATGTCCGATGTTTTTGTGAGCTTCGCCCGCTCCGTTGCTTTTGCGGCGAGGTGCTATTCGGTATAATAATACTGCATCAATTTTTTGTGAAGGGGATAACAGTAATGAAGCTTGTATACACCGGAAAAACCAAAGACGTTTATGACCTGGGAAACGGGAACTACCTGCTGCAATTCAAGGATGATGCTACCGGAACCGATGGGGTGTTTGATCCGGGATCCAACACAGTGGGATTGACCATTGAGGGAGCCGGCCGGGCCGGTCTCAGGTTAACCAAATACTTTTTCGAGGTTCTGCAGAAAAACGGCATCCCCACCCACTACATAGATGCCGATATTGATAAGGCCACCATGACGGTTAAAGCCGCGACCGTCTTTGGAAAAGGGTTAGAGGTTATCTGTCGTTACCGGGCGGTAGGCAGCTTTTTACGGCGGTATGGGGCATATGTTGAAGAAGGTCAGCCCTTGGATGCCTTTGTAGAGATTACCCTTAAAGACGATGAACGCCAGGACCCGCCTATCACCGAGGATGCCCTGGATATGCTGGGGATACTCTCCAAGAGTGAATACCAGGTTTTGAAAGACCTGACCCGGAGAATCAGTGGGTTGGTCAAGGATGAGCTGGCCAAGAAAGGTATTGAACTGTATGATATAAAGTTTGAGTTTGGCCGGGTGGGCGAGAATCGGGAGATAGTATTGATCGATGAGATCTCCGGCGGGAATATGCGGGCTTACCAGGATGGACAGTACATCCCGCCGCTGGAACTGGAAAGAATCGTTCTGGAGGCATAACCTTATCCCCGAACCCGGCAGTCTGGATTGGCTTAAAATAAAGACTGTCGGTTGGGCAAATAGGGCGCTGATCGCAGAAGGCTCGTACGAGCACTCAAAACTTGTTACCAATCACGAAAAGGGGCTTAAACAACCCCTTTTTTGCGTCCCGTCCAACTAACCAGGATTGTGGTTGAAGAGCCTGGTGAAGCAACCAGCTTGATCGCAAATTGCTGATGATAACAGCAGGGATATATCTTTTTTCCACGAAAACGATGACAAGTCATTTAAATACCCGGATTCCAGGTGAAGTAGCTTAGGCCATTAATCCAAGGTGATGTTATCAAAAGGGGGATTTGATGTGCAGCTCAAACCGATAGGGGTTATTCACTCTCCATACCAGAACCATACTGAGGCCCCCCGTCAAGGCCGGTTACAGCAGGACCCAGGTGAGATCGAGGTGTTTCCTGAGTTTGAAGCGGGACTGAAAGATATCGAAAAGAATTCCCACTTGATTATCCTCTACTGGTGTGACCGGGCAACGCGCGATACGATTTTGACCGCGACACCAAGGAACGAGCGGGTCCGGGGTGTGTTCGCCACCCGCTCTCCGAATCGGCCTAACCCGATTGCTGTCAACCTGGTTGATCTGATCCGCCGAGAGGGCAACCGGCTGCTGGTGAAGGGGATTGATGCGCTCGATCAGAGCCCGCTCCTGGATATCAAACCATATAGCTTTATGCTGGACTCGATTACCCCGGGTGACTGCGGGGAAGTGGGCTAAATGGCGGTCAGTGCAGGGTTTTGCGCCGCCGGTCATCATAACTGCAGCCTGCGATGCCTTGACATTATGTTTACCCGAATCAGAAATTTTCGCTATACTGTTATTGAACGGCAATTCAGATTTGTCGGGTGCGTTAATCTGCATAGGGTTTGTAAGTTCGGATTTCAAACTGTTCAAGGGGAGGTGGGTTTGAAGGCTTGACCGGGCCACCGGTTGCATTTTTATCGGGACCAAAACTGGTGATATTATCTCATTTCATGTAGTAACCGGATCGATTTATGTAACGATTGGAGTGACAACAATGGCAGAACAATTTGTAAGCAGAAGAAACCTGAAGTTTATGTTGTATGAGGTCTTTAATGCCGAAGAACTTAACCAGTTTGAATTCTTCCAGGACCATAGCCGCGAAACCTTCGATATGATCATAGACACCTTCTATAAGATCGGAGTCGATTTCCTCTATCCCCTCTATCAGGAACTGGACAAGAATCCTCCGCAATATATTGATGGACAGGCCAAGGTCAACCCGGCTTACCGTGAATACATGAGGATGTGCGGCGAGGTTGGCTGGCTCAACGCCAACTGGCCATATGAAGAAGGCGGACAGCAAGTACCCGTGACCATCACCATGGCCTGTTCCTATATTCTGGCAGCCGCCAACTGTGGGATGACCGGTTTCCCAATGCTGACTACCGGTGCGGCCAATCTGATCCGCAACTTCGGATCTCAGGAATTAAAGGACCGTTACATTGAAAAAATGATGACCGGCGAATGGCAGGGAACCATGGCCTTGACCGAGCCGGGAGCAGGGAGTTCTCTGGCGGATGTCGCCACCATGGCTGAAGACACGGGTAATGGGTATTACAAGATTAAGGGGCAGAAGATCTTTATCTCCTGCGGAGATACGGATGCCACTGACAACACTATTCACCTGATGCTGGCCAAGATCAAGGGATCGCCGGCCGGAGTCAAAGGGATATCCCTCTTTGTGGTACCAAAATTCAGGTATGGCGCCGATGGAAACCTGGAGCGCAACGACATCCTGTGTGCCGGAATCGAGCACAAATTAGGCTTCAAAGGCTCTCCAATCTGTACCCTCAACATGGGCGAAAACAATGACTGCTGGGGATATCTGGTGGGCGAAGCCAATATGGGACTCTCCTACATGTTCCAGATGATGAATGAAGAGCGTGTTAATGTTGGAATAGCGGCTTCGGCCAAAATAATGGCCGCCTACTATGNNCCAGATGATGAATGAAGCCCGCATTGGAGTCGGGATTGCGGCAGTGGCCAAGGCGACCGCAGCCTATTACGATGCGCTGGAATACACCAAGCAGCGTTTGCAGGGCAGAAAGGCCAATCAGAAGGATCCGACGACTCCCCAGGTGCCCTTGATCGAACATGCGGATATTCGACGCATGTTGCTCTTCCAGCGGGCAGTTTGTGAAGGCGGCCTTGGTCTGGGACTTCAGCTGGCTAAATACACGGATTTGGCCGAAGTAGGGCATGACAAGGAAAAATATGAACTGCTGGTAGATTTCATGGTTCCTATGGTCAAGAGTTTCCCGGCTGAATATGGAGTCCTTTCGACCTCGGCAGCGATACAGTGTTTGGGCGGATACGGTTATTGTCAGGACTTCCCCGTTGAACAGCATTTCCGTGATGTCCGCATAGATCCGATTCACGAGGGAACCACGGGGATTCAAGCGCAGGACCTCCTGGGACGCAAATCCACCATGAAAAAGGGAGCTGCCTATAAGCTGTTTATGGAAGAAGCAGGTAAGACCATCGCGGAGGCAGCTGAGATACCTGAGCTTAAGCCCCAGGCAGACTTACTGGCNNGAGGGATTACAGGTTATGAATGATGTGTTCGGTTATCTGGTGGGAGTGCAAAAGGAAAAAGGTGCCGAAGAATTCCTGGCCGATGCCAATCTTTATCTGGAGATGGTTTCTTTGCTGGCGGTT
>DCTH01000109.1 GCA_002329495.1 Syntrophothermus sp. UBA1445
CCGGCTTCGTCTTCAAAGAATGTATCTGTTTTGAAGGCATTGAGATTGTTTGGATCGGTGATTCCGGCAACTACAACTTCCATCGCATTTTGCGCCAGTATTATTTTATGCAGTTCTCGCTGGCTGTCAGCGGATATGGCGCCAGCTCCGTAATATACCCTGGTTAAGTAGGCAACTGCCACNNCAGTATGCTGGTGGCAAGAAGGATCTCCAATAAAGTAAAACCCCGGTGGTTCACACCAACCCTGAATATTTTGCGGGAGTATTCTTTCAAGGGTAGGTCACCTCCACCAGTCCTGTTTTCGCAACGGTAATAGTAGCATCCTGCTGACTGCCACCTTCGGCACCTGAACGTTGCAGCGTAATCACTATCTGTTCATCTAGTTTACCCTGCCTGTCAAAGGTAAACTGACTTCCTGGAGGAACGTCCTGATCGTCAACTTTTAAGAAGACAACACCGGACGGTAGAACTTTGATATCATTTCCGCTGGCCCCAGGATTGTCAAGATCTGATGGGTTTATCACATATCGGCCCTGGTTAAATATGTATACGGTCTGATCGGCCTCTTCGGTCTTCGCCAACTGCCTTAAGAACAAAAGATCATTTTTAAACTGATTTGCTGCCTGTCTAATATTGGCGTGTTCCTGATTAGGTTTGAAGCGTGGAATGGCTACCACCACTAGTATCGAAATAATTGCGATAACTAATAAAATTTCCAATAATGTAAAGCCGGGTTCCTTTTTCACGAGTTCCCTTGCCTTTCCTAGTAGCCGTCAACACTCAATCTTTTTTAATTTTGGTCATCGCTGTCTCGAAGCAAATATAATGGTTTTTATCGAGCTGTCGGTATATAAACCCCCGATTGCAATTTTGACAGTCGACATTGACTCTGCGCTGGGACTTTGCTACCATTTGAAATTATTCAGTTTCAATATAATCCATATAGGTTTGGGTTCGCAACAGAATTAGTAGTACTTGGGAACATGACATCACATTGAGGGCACATAAGGAATGTTTGTCGATTCCATTATTACGCCTGTTTTCCACAATAAAAAGATTTTTAAAGGCATACTCTAACGAAATTTGGCCGCATTAAGCTCAGGGGCTAGCTTGTCGTATGATTTGTTTGTAATTTCACCTCAAAGCGGCGGTGACAATTCCGTCGTCATTCTTTTTTCTTCCAACAAATATTTGTGTTTGCTCCGGTTCAAAAAAAAGGGTTACCTGCATATTATGTGGAACAGTATCTTCGTGGTACTTTTTTCAGACCTGTGAACCACCGCCGATACTATAGCGCTCGGCGATCATCTTGAGTGAGGTGTTGTTGATGAACAAGTGGAAGGAGATGTACAAATCCAAATTAACTTCGCCTGATGAGGCGATAAAACTGGTTCAGCCCGGTGACACTGTGATGATTCCCTTTTCCAACGGAATCCCACCTGCTCTTCTGGAGGCTCTGGCCACCCGGCTGAAAAAGGAAGACCTTCATAACATTCACCTTTTCGGTGGTCTTACGGTTAAGGACAGCAGTATTTTTGACTATGAACTAGCCGGGGGGATGCTGATAGAAGGCAACTTCCTGGGAGAGCAACTGCGTAAAGGTACGCAGGAGGGAGTATTCACCTTCACCCCGATGCGTCTGTCTGAATTCGTACCCATTATGTTAGCGCGCCAGTTAAACGGAGTCATTATACAAACCGTAGCACCAATGGATAAACATGGTTTCCTCAGCACTGGAACCGATTGCGAATACATATGGGAAGTAGTCAAGAATCACCCGCGCAAGCCGCGCCTGATTCTGGAAGTCAATGAACGCATGCCCCGGACCTTTGGCAACAACCAGTTCCATATTTCCGAGGTCAGCGCGTTGATCGAACATAACACGCCACTGGTATCCCTGCCCGCTAATAACATAACCCCGGTGGATCAGGCTATTGCCAGCTACATAGCCGATATGGTGGAGGATGAGTCCTGTCTACAGCTGGGAATCGGGCGCATCCCCAACGCGGTGGCCCTGGCCCTGAAAGGAAAACGGGATTTGGGAGTTCATACCGAGATGCTGGTTGACTCCACGGTAGACCTCTACGAAGCGGGAGCGATTACCTGCGCCAAAAAGAACTTCAATCCCTATCGCTGGATCGCCACCTTTGTCCTGGGTTCCCAAAAGCTTTATGATTTTGTGGATGACAATCCGATGGTAGAGATGTTATCGGCCTCATATGTTAATGATCCGATGATTATTGCGAAAAACGACCGTATGGTATCGGTCAATTCTACTCTGGAGGTAGACCTCAGCGGGCAGTGTAACTCGGAATCAATCGGTTACCGCCAGTACTCAGGCACCGGTGGCCAGCTCGACTTCGTCCAGGGCGCGTACCGCTCCCGGGGAGGCAAGTCATTTCTTACTCTTTATTCCACCTACACTGATAAAGAGGGCAATTTGAAGTCGCGGATCGTGCCCCGGCTTAGCGATGGCGCTACCGTAACTGTTCCCCGCACCGATGTGCAGTATGTGGTATCCGAATACGGGATAGCCTACTTAAAGGGAAAACACGTCCGCCAGCGGGTAGAAGAGATTATAAATATCGCGCACCCTGATTTCCGTGATTACCTGCGTTTCGAAGCCCGTAAGATGAACTTCATCCCTTAGAAGACGGCAAACGAGGCAAGGTGGGGGGGTCTTTACTTGCGCGCNNNTAAAGAACCCCCCACCTTGCCCCTACCTTTACGGTAAATACATTTCGGCGATCCCTTCGGCAATCTCCTTGAAGACAGGTGCGGCGTTGCGGCCGCCGCTCTGGCCGTGTTCCACCAGGACTGCAATCACCCAGCGTGGATTCTGGGCCGGGAAGTAACCNNCCTACAAACCAGGTGTCCAGGATCTCCTCCCCCGACGCATTGTACTGTCCGGTCTGGCTGGTGGCGGTCTTTCCACCGCATCCAATCCCCGGCAGGTCGGCGTTGCGGCCGGTTCCGGTGCTGGTCACCAGTCCCAGGTACTCCCGTAGGGTTTGACTAGTTACAGGGCTCATGACCTGTACTCCCTGGTCCGAGCTGAGCGTTCGGATGATCCGGTCACCCTCCCTAACCTCCCTTACCAGCCGCGGCCGCTTGAAAACCCCATTATCGGCGACTGTAGCCACCAGGTTGGCTACTTGCAGGGGGGTCATCATAACCCCTTTCTGTCCCAGAGAGGCGTTCCCCAGGGCCGGCCTGCCGTAGTCCACCTCCATNNATGTCACTTTGGGCATTGCTGTATCCGATAATCTCACGGCTGAACAGATTGGCTTTTTCACAGAAATCCAGGAGCCGGGTGCGTCCGAGCCGGAGTCCGATTTCAATGAAAGCCGCATTACAGCTTCCCGCCAGGGCCTCGGCGGCATTGATGGTACCATGCCCGGAAGGTTTCCAACAGGGAATAGTGAGTCTTTCAGAAAAGCGGTAGTAACCGGGACAATGAAAGGTCTCTTCGGAAGTGATAAGGCCGTAGTCCAGAGCCGCTGCCCCTACCGCAATCTTAAAGAGTGAACCGGGATGAAATGCAGCCAGGGCCCGGTTTATTTGGCCTCCGGAATCCTCATCGACATAGCTGCTGGGATCGTAGGGGTTGTAGGTAGGACGGCTGACCATGCTCAAAATATCGCGATGGGCAATATCAAGCACCACTACCGCGCCGGTTCCGATGTGCCGGTCGACAATACTTTCAGTCATCAACTGTATCCGGCGGTCTATGGTGGTAACCACATCGCGGGTCTGGGTGGTGGTTGCCGCCAGTTTGGGTGAGATTCCAGGTATGGGATTTCCCAGCCCATCGACCACAGTCACCAGCTGTTTGGGATTGGAGCGGGCCTTGAGGTCATCCTCGTAGCGGAGTTCAAGACCGGCNNTTCTCGCCGGGGCTTAGGTTTCCTAACAGATGGATGTACCTGCCGTCCTCCCGGTAACGCCGCCGAACCTCGATTACCAGTATACCTTGTATGGATGCTAACTCCTGTCTCATCCTTTGATCATTGACCGGGGTACTTATAAGCACAAAGGCCTCCCGGCGCCGGGCGCCCCCGCGCAGGTTTTCCTCGATCAGACGAGGCTCAGTTTTCAGAACCTGCGCAACCCTGATCGCGGTCTCACGAAAATCAGTTATCTGCCCGGGCATCCCAAAGCAGGCCCAGGCTGAGCCAGTGCCGGTCAGTGGCTGACAATACCGGTCCAGTATATTACCGCGTCCCGATTCAGGAAACGCAAACCCCCGACTGCGCATGAGGTTGGCCTTCCGTGTCAGATCCGGGCCCTCGACAACCTGGAAATAAAAAAAACGTCCCCCAATAGCCACGATGATGATGCACAGCAACGCCAGAACAGACAGCGTTCTTCGCTTGATCGTATGCATGAGTTCCCCCGCATGACCTGGATTTATTACCCAATCCTAGGTTTGACCGGAGGAACGTGACTTATACGCCAAAATGGATCGAAAAGCTAATTGACAGATTTACTTCCCTGCGGATGGCCAGCTGAGAGGCAGGTAGTCCTGTTTGCAGGCGGCAGATTGGGGTTAAGTAAGATTGGGTTAAGGGGTTGTGGTTGGTGTCAGCAGAAAAACATATGGACGATCGGGATCATGATGACCTCAGGTTTATCTGGTGGACTAAGGCCAGGACTCATTCCCCTGACTCGGGGAGGATTTCAACCGGGAAAGGGGCGTTGCGGATTATGGTTATGGCCTCAGGATAGATGCTCGGGGTGACATAGACCATGATCAGACCCTCTTTGGGGTCCAGGGTACTGACGATTCCCAAACCGTCATAACCCTCGAATATGCGGTTCAGCTTGTTTATGTCGGCAGGCTTAAGCCTGCATCTTATACCTTCTTTTGGTCCCATCAGATTCATCATCCCTTCATGATTCACCCGGTGATTTTGCCGAGGAGGGTGCCTGCGGTCAGGGGGTACTGGCTGTCGAGCCAGACCAGCTCCTGTGGGTGACGGGCAACCTCAATTGGGTTTAGTTCGGCGTCATACAATCCGATGACCGGTTCGGTCCTGAGCGGCTGATATGGTTCCAGGTACTCCAGATTATCTCCGATGCCGAAGGGAGCTCGTTGTTCTACCAGCAACCGCCCGCTCATTTCATCGCGGTCCCGGACTACCCCACAGAACAGGACCTTGCGGGGGGAGGCAGTTTTTTCGATATCCTGGGCGTCTTCAGGTCTGCCATGGGCAAAGCCGGTGGTAAAGGGGCGGGTGGCCACCCGTTCCAGTTCCTTGATCCACCTTTCCATGTCCAGTTGCTGACAGGCAAGTATCCGGTCAATCGCCTCACGGTAGACCTTGACTACAGCCGCCACATAGTAAGGGCTCTTCATCCGGCCTTCGATCTTGAAGGCATCCACCCCGGCCTCCATCAGCCGGGGGATAAGAGT
Organism: Syntrophothermus sp. UBA1445; assembly: GCA_002329495.1. Lineage (GTDB taxonomy): Bacteria > Bacillota > Syntrophomonadia > Syntrophomonadales > DTU052 > DTU052. The sequence goes on from DCTH01000109.1 coordinate 5,418, forward strand.
TATCATACACAGATCCTTGGAGTTCATAACATAGCTGCCCCGCTCGTCCTCCGCCACCGGGAAATACTGCCCGGGGCGTTTCTCCTCCACCAGGGCATAACGGTAGCGGCAGGGATGGGCACACTCTCCCAGATTAGCGCTGCGCCCGGTCATAGCCTGAGAGAGCCAGCAGCGTCCCGAGTACGAGAGGCACATCGCGCCGTGGATAAATACCTCCAGTTCAATCGGAACCGACCTCTTGATCCGGGCGATTTCCTCGATACTGAGTTCCCGGGCCAAAACCAGCCGGGAGGCCCCTTGTCGGCGGTAAAACTCAGCGCTCTGGTAGTTGGTAACATTGGCCTGGGTACTGATGGTTATCGGGATTTCCGGACAGCATTCCCGGGCCAGCAGCAAGACCCCGGGATCGGAGATGATAAGCCCGTCCACCCCGAGGTTGTTCAATTCCTTAAGGTAACCGGGCAGTCGGTCGATATCGTGATTATGTGCCAATATGTTGACGGTCACATAGACCTGGCGTCCCGCCTGGTGAGCAATCCTCAGCCCCTCTTCCATTTCGGGCAGCGAGAAGTTGCCGGACCCGGCCCGGAGGCTGAATTCGTGCCCTCCCAGGTAAACGGCATCCGCGCCGAAGTCTATAGCCGCCTTAAGCTTCTCCAGCGTTCCGGCTGGAGCCATCAGTTCCGGTTTGCGGTTATGATTCATCAGTTTGACTACCTCTGGTTCTGGTTTTTGGCCTTAAGGTGCTCGGCGTAGGTCCGGGAAAACACATGGTGTCCATCACTGGTGGCCACATAGTAAAAATAGTTGTGGTCTTCCGGCTGCAGAGCTGCGGATAAGCTGGTCAGGCCCGGTGAGGCGATCGGTCCTGGCGGCAATCCGGTGTTGCGGTAGGTGTTGTAGGGGGACTCAACCTCCAGATCCTTCAGGAGGACCTGGTCCTTATGGCGGCCCAGGCTGTAGAGCACGGTCGCATCCACCTGCAGGGGCATGCCCTCCTGCAACCGGTTATATATCACCCCGGCGATGCGGGGTCGCTCGGAGTCAAACAGGGCTTCCTTCTCGATCATCGACGCCACTGTTACCACCTGATAAGCCGACATCCCTTTCTGCCGGGCCAGGTCCGCGAATTCCTTATCCCAGACCTGGGCAAACTGCTTCAGCATCATATCAATCATCTGGTCAATCGACGTATCCCGCCGTATGCGGTAGGTGTCGGGATACAGNNTCGAGCCGGTTCTCGCGCATCGGTATATCCCTTAGAAACTCGAAATCCCGGCTGCGCACCACCGCTTTTTGCCACTCCTCGGGAGTACATATATCCTTGGCCACAAACAGCTCACCCATCTGCTTCAGGGTATAGCCTTCCGGTATGGTAATCATCATGCTTACCACCCGTCCGGCAACCAGGCNNACTGGCTGCGGCGGAACTGGTACAGACCCGCCTTGAGCTGGGCATCGTACCCGCGTAAACGGCAGTATAACACGAAGAACTTCCGGTTTCTGATCAGGTTCTCTTCCGCCAGCAGGCGGGATACCTGGTGGGTGCTGGTGTTATCGGGTATGTGAACCTCAATCAAAGTCTTGTCAAAGGGGTTGACCGGTGCCATATACCGGTTGATCTGGCGTACCGCAAACCAGAATGTCAACAGGACAGCCAGCATAAATAACAGTATTATTAATCTATTTCTGCGGTTCTTTATGAGATTGCTCAATTTATAACCCCCAGTATACCCGGCTCACCCCGGTCTCAGACTGCCTTTACTGGCGTCACTTTCCCACCGGGATCAATTTTGCTGCCGACACCATTTGCCTTTACTAAACCCGGGTCTACTCCGGCTCTACCGGTGTATCCGCGGGATCAGCAGGGTCATTTCCCGGATCCCCCGGTACGCCAGGCTCTCCCGGAGGATCAGCCGGATCACCAGGATCGGTCCCCGGAGATCCGGGATCTGACGGGNNTTCTGTCCCCGGATCCCCCGGATCGGTGGGTTCGCCGGGATCTGTCCCCGGATCTTGCGGATCTTGTGGACCCGGCAAATCTCCAGGTGGCGGCTCAACCGGATCAACCGGCGTTAGCACTTTGGTTCCCACATAGACAAGTTTATCCAGAGGCTTGTAAACATCAGCTGACAGCCTCTCTCGTTTGAGCAGCTGTCCCTGCTCATTATAAACAGCTCGATAAGTCCTGACCTGGTATCCCTTAACCCCCTGATGATCGACCTTCTCCTCACCCAGGAGGAGTTCGGGATTACTCTTACGTATCTCTTTAAAATCGGTTACTCCCACAACTTCGCGCTCTATCTTGACCTTTACCGGAGGTCCGCTGCGTTTGCCGAAGATCTGGACGGTCAGCTTGCCCCCCGAGGTGGTGGTCTTAATGCAGATCGGGCTTTCGGTATCATTCCTGAACCGGAAGTCTTTGGACTGATAGGTCACCGTGGCATCAGTTCCGGTGGGCACATATGCTACCGCCACGCTGTGGTTATGCCGTTCCACTATCGGCAGATTAGCCAGCAGGACGGCATTATACAGGGTCGACGACACCTGGCAGATACCACCGCCCACTCCCGGTTGGAACTCGTTTTGCAGGATTATCATGGCCTCCTTGTAACCGGTACTGAATTCCCGGGGACCAACCGCAACATTAAATGAAAAATCCTGCCCCGGAGGTACCACAGCCCCATTCAGGGCCGAGGCGGCGATACGGAGGTTGGAGGAGCGATTGATATTGCCAACATCGAAGTAGGTCGAAAAGCTTCCCAGTTCCACCAGGTTTTTAATATCGGCGGGACTCACGTTAACCGATTCGAACTCCGTCACCAGACTGGCGGTTATGGTCGTTTCCCCGGTAAAATAAAGCGGCAGGGACTTAAAGGTCTTTTCGGGATCGATCCTTACCCCATCCTGTCCCGGAACCAGTACCGGGTTACCGGCTGCATCCCATTTCACCCGGGAGATCCTGACCGGGTCCTTCAGTGATCCCATCAGGTCAGACATGGTCTGGTCAAACAGCTGCCGGTCATACTCAATAGATATCCTGATCGGATAGTCACGCCGGTCGTGGTTTTGAATCTGCTCCCACAGGCTCCGACTCTCTTCCTGCTTCATTATCTGATCCACAAAACTGGCAACCTGCAGTTGAGCCCCCAGGTCGGCAGCCTTAACCGAGTAGGTAAAATCAGGCGCCGTAAAGGTGTATTCAACCGAGGCAAAGTCCGGCACATGCTCATTTATCAAGGCAATGGCCTCACTCTTGCTGCTTCCACTCAGATCGTGACCGGCCACAAAAGTCCCGGGCGGAAAAGCATCCCCGGCTAACAGGTACTTGCCGGCAAACAACGAACTGCCAGCAACCAGACCGAGGATGATTACCACAGAGAAAATCAATATATTGCGGTGCATGACCGACAACCCATTCCCCTCCCAAAATTTATCCCATTAGAAAACCTCAACCAAAACCGGTTTAACCGAAATAACCGGAAACAGTAAAACAGGGTAGCACCCAACAGCGATTCGGGAGTGTAAGTTGGAAGCGTCAGCGGCAGAATGGCCATTGAACCTTTGGCAATTTTGCACGTTATTCATGCTTCGAACTTCGATTCTCCCCATGTTAAGTTCTCCCGACATCCTGTTTCAATCATACAGAAAGATGATGTTACCCGTTTGTAGTCGGTTATTATCTTTTTTGAACCGCAACTATTACTGGGGCTGATAAAAATAAAGAAGCCAAATGGCTTCCTTATTCAACCCCGTCGCTCTCCATCAACTCCTGCCAGGCATCGGCCACTTTTTCCCATTCCTCGTCATCCTCAATGTCCGCCAGGTACATGTTGCCTTCCTCATCATAAGTAGCTCTCAGAATAGTGATCTCAACTTCTTCCTCCTCATCCTCGAGCTCTTCGTCGATGGGTGCGACTACCACATAGTTGTTGCCATCCATCTCCAGTTCGGCGATCAGTTCAAAGGAGTGTTCCTGTCCGTCATCATCAATCAGGATTAAAACCTCGAACTCTTCCTCCTCGTTTTCCAGGTCATCTCTAAAANNGCACTGCTACACCCCAATTCTGTAAATTAACAATCCAATTGTAGTTGTCAATACATTCCTTTGTCAATCAGACACCTGAGTTATTATTCCCAGCTTTGCGATCCAGGTAACCCTGGAGGATGTAAACCGCCGCCAGCTTGTCAATAACCTGGCGCCGCTTGCTGCGGCGAACATCTGCAGCGATCAGGGTTTCTTCAACCGCCCTGGTGCTTAACCGCTCATCCTGGTACTCCACCGGGATCCCCAGTTCCTGCTCCACTAGACGGCCGAACTCCTGCACCTCCCGGGCCTTGTCTCCCAGGGTGCCGTTCATGTTGCGCGGCAGACCCAACAGCAGGCCGCTCACCTGGTGTTTCGCCGCCAACTGACGGAGGGCTTCCATATCGCGGGCCTGGCCCTGGCGTTCAATGACCCCAATTCCCTGAGCGGTAATCCCCAGCGGGTCACTGACGGCCACTCCGATCCGTTTTACTCCTACATCCAGGGCCATTATTCTGGTCAATTTACCTGACATATCTCAAACATCCTCTTTGAGCGGGTTCATACAACTTTTATGCAGAAATCCGGGCAATAAGCGGCACAGTAGCCACACAACGAACACATATTCTGATCGACCACCGTTTTTCCATCCTTAAGCGACAGTGCCTGGTAGCGGCACACCTCCCCACAGCTGCCACAGCCGGTACACCATGACTCGATATGCAATCGGCGCCCGGTACCTCCTACTCTGGCCTCCAGCAGGGGATCTCTTAAGCCTTCAAACCAGGTAATATTAAGATCAACCTCTTCCCGGGTCTTCATACCTACCGCCACGGAGGCGAGACCGGGAATATTACGCACATACTGCAACGCGGCATAAGCCTGACCGATCAGGTTCCCCCCACCCAGGGCCTTCATAGCATACAGACCTTTTCCTCGCAGCCAGGCGTACTGGATAGCCGCTTCCATGGTGGTGGCCGTCCCATCCATGATACCGATACCGGCCCGGTTTATCAGCGGGTGGATAACCTCAATCACCGGGTGATCAGCCGCTGCCATAACCCCGGCGATCGAATGGGTGGACAGGCCGATGGCCTTAATCAACCCCTGCTGTTTGGCATATGCCAGGTATTCCAGGGCCTCCCGGTGTCCACGAAGGGTCTTCTCGTTCTCCTGTTCATGGAGCATAAAGATATCGATACTGGTAAGGGCCATCTCATCCAGAGCCCGTTCGACGCTTTCCTTCATCCCCTGCCAGGTATAAGCGTAAGATTTCGAAGTGATGACCGGTTTGAATCGTTGAGAGGCCAGGGCCTCTTTTATGTAGGGATAGGTGCCATAACTCTCGGCGGTGTCCAGAAAATTGATGCCCCTTTCCAGGGCATGGACTATAACCTCAGCGCCTTCCGCAATCTTGAGGTCAGCCTGCAGGGGGCCAATAGTCAAACCCCCGAAACAGATGGCTGATACCTTAATGCCGGTAGCCCCCAGGACTCTATACTGCAAATTATCACCCCGGTTCGTCGCGTCTTGGGTCAGCCCTCCAGGTAGTTGCGGATCAAGACCTCCAGAATCTCATCTCGCTCCACCTTACAGATCATGGTACGGGCATCTTTATAACTGGTAATATAGGCCGGGTCTCCCGAGATCATGAACCCGACCAGCTGGCTTACCGGATTATAGCCCTTCTCCTGCAAGGCCGTATAAACTGACTCCAGGATAGTCGCTACCTTGTGTTTACCATCCTTGCCCAACTGGAAACTGGTGGTTTCTTCAAATTCCCCAGGCATTCTCCCACCTCCCTCTGGAGTAAAAGCCAAATGATTATTAGAACCGGGTTCCAGCGAGCTGTCCCCCGGTCGACCTTCTATGCCGGTTCTGGCTCTCGTCTCAGGTTTATGCAACTGGCTAACTCCTTATATTAGATTTCGCCAGTCAGGTTGAAGTTCCCTGGTTGCACCACCGGTAACATCTGTCATGTTTTCGGTGGCAACACCTGACTGACTGGAGGTTTATTGCCATCGAGCGCCGTGGTGGGACGTCTCAATCAATGTCTGGTTCTTACATCAGATTCAGTATCGGCTGACCGTGATCTCTGGCAAATACTACTACGCAAGCACTTTCTCAATAATCTCCCGGGCGGCTTGCAGAGCCTCGCCAATCTTTTCCGGGTCCTTGCCTCCAGCCTGAGCCATATCCGGCCGGCCGCCCCCGCCGCCACCAGCGATCTTGGCCACCTGACCGATGATCTTCCCGGCATTAAGGCCACGCCCCGTCAGTTCCTTGGAGACAAAGGCCGCAAACCCCACCTTGTCATCGATCCGGGATCCCAAGACTACAACCGAGGAACCCAGTTTATCCCGTAAAAGCTCAGCATTCTGGCGCAGCGAGTTCATATCTGAGGCCTGAATCTCCGCTGTCAGTACTTTGATATCTTTTACCATAATCGCCTGGTCCAAAACATTGGTAGCCTTTTCTTTCTCCATGCGGGATCTTAAGGTTTCCAGTTCTTTTTCCTTCTCCCGCAGCTGCCGGACCAGGGACTCCACCCGTTCGGGCACTTCTGCCGGCGCGACCTTCATAACGGTCGCAGCCGTCCGCAGTTCCTCATCCGCCTGCCGCAGGCTCTTCCAGGCCTCCCCGGCGGTTATCGCTTCAATACGCCGCAGTCCTGCACCGATACTGGCTTCGGATACTATCTTGAACAGACCTATTTCTCCTGTGTTTTTGACGTGAGTTCCCCCACAAAGTTCCCTGCTAAAGCCTTCCACCTCAACCATCCGCACCTGGTCACCGTACTTCTCACCAAACAGGGCCATGGCCCCCATCTCCTTGGCCTCGGTCAGGCTGGTCTGTTTGGCCCGAACCGGCAACAGGGACCACACCTTTCGGTTTACAATGTCTTCTATAGTATGCATCTCGGCCGGAGTCAGGGGAGCGAAATGGGAAAAGTCAAACCGCAACCGCTCCGGTTCCACCAGCGAGCCTTTCTGCTGGGCATGATCTCCCACCGTGTCCCGCAACGCCTGGTGCAGCAGGTGGGTCGCGGTATGGTTGGCAGCCGTCGCCTGCCGCTGTTCGGCATCGACCTGAGCGATTACCTCCTGGCCCTGACGCAGGGTTCCGTTCACCGTCCCGTAGTGGAGAATCCAACCGGCCACTTTCTGAACATCGTTTACCGCCAGTTCACCCTCCGGACCTCTTATGACCCCTTTATCTGCGGTCTGGCCACCGCTCTCGGCGTAGAAGGGGGTCTCCAGGAGGACCAGCACGGCTTCCCCATCGGTAACTGATTCGACTCCCTCTCCATTCTGGATGATAGCCAGTACCTCCGACTCCCATTCCAGGCACTGATAACCGACAAAGTCGGTAGCGTTCTCGCCTTCCAGGAGACCGGCGATTGATTTCTCCAGGGCAAAGGCCTCTTCGTTCTTAAAGGATTTGCGGCCGCGTTCCTTCTGGGCTTCCATCATGGCTTCAAAACCATCCTTGTCCACAGTGAGGCCGTATTCTTCCGCCACATCCTCGGTCAGGTCAATGGGAAAACCAAAGGTATCGTAAAGCATGAATGCATCCTTGCCCGGAATAACCTGTCCTCTCTGCTCCCGCAGCCGGGTCACGATATCCTCAACCTTGCGCAGGCCATCACTGAGGGTGGTAAAGAACCGCTCTTCCTCCATGCGGATGACCTGTTCCACAAACTGCTGTTTTTCCTTGATCTCGGGGTAGGCACCACCCATCACCCCGATTACCACCGGTACTAATTTATTGAAGAAGGGCTCATTCAAGCCCAGTAGTTTGCCAAAACGAACGGCGCGCCTCAGTATGCGGCGCAAGACATATCCCCGACCCTCGTTGCCGGGCAGGATCCCGTCGATCACCAGGAAGGAGCAGGCCCGGATATGATCAGCGATAACCCGGAAGGGAAATCCCTTGACTCCCTTATCATATTTCTGCCCGGTCAGGGCTTCGATCTCCTTAATGATCGGGGTAAAGAGATCAGTTTCATAGTTGCTCTCCACCCCCTGCAGGATGGAGGTCAGCCGCTCCAGACCCATTCCGGTATCGATGCTCGGCCGGGGAAGGGGAGTCATCTTCCCGGACTGGTCCCGGTCAAACTGCATAAACACCAGGTTCCAGATCTCCAGCCAGCGGTCACAGTCACAGTGCCCCAGAGCGCAGTCCGGGTCCGTGCAGCGGTATTCCGGACCCCGGTCGTAGATTATCTCACTGCAGGGCCCACACGGACCGGTATCTCCCATGGACCAGAAGTTATCCTTTTCTCCCAGGCGCACGATCCGCTCGGGCCGAACTCCTGCCACCTGCTGCCACAGTTCGAAGGCCTCATCATCATCCAGGTATACGGTAACCCACAGGCGTTCCGGGTCAAGCCCGGCGGTTTCGGTCAGAAATCCCCAGGCCAGAGCTATCGCTTCCCGTTTAAAGTAATCCCCAAAGGAGAAGTTGCCCAGCATTTCAAAGAACGTATGATGCCGCGGGGTGCGACCTACGGTGTCAAGGTCGTTATGTTTGCCGCCGGCTCGCATGCACCTCTGGGAGGTTACCGCCCGCCGGTAATCCCGGGGCTCGATCCCCAGAAAAACATCCTTAAACTGGTTCATACCGGCGTTGGTGAACAGCAGTGTCGGATCATCGACCGGTACCAGTGATGAACTGGAAACCGCCGTGTGGCCGCGGCTGGTAAAGTAATCAATAAACATCTGTCGTATTTCGTGGCTCTTAAGCAACAAGAAAGCCTCCCTTTTCCCATCTAGATTATATTTTGTCCTATGGAAGCATTTAGTGTCAATCAACCAGATGGTAAAAGGCGAACTTGATCATGACTTTTAATACTGCAACAACGGGAACCGCCAGCAGGATTCCCCAGATACCAAACAGTTCTCCTCCGGCCAGGAGCGCAAAGATAACCAGCAACGGGTGCAGTCCCACCCGGGTGCCNNACAATGCGCGGTGACAACAGGTTGGCTTCCACCTGTTGGATCACCAGAATCGCCACCCCCAGGTAAATGGCCGGCCGAGGACCTCCAGTCAAAGCCAGGGCGATCGAGGGAATTGCCCCCAGAATCGGTCCCAGGTAGGGAAACAGCTCGGCAATCGCATTGATGATACCGATTACTATGGCATACTTGATCCCCAGCAGAGCGGCGGCCAGGCCGGTTAAGACCCCGACGATGACACAGACGGTCAGATGGCCCTGGATGAAGCCGGACAGTACCTGATCAATATCCAGCCCCAGATTGACCAGCCGGCTTCTGCTACTGGCGGGAAACAGGCTTAAAAAGCCATCCCTGATTTTTTCCCAGTCCCTGATAAAATAGTAGGCCAGGATGGGGGCGAAAACCAGAGACAGCAGGCTCCCGGCCATCCCCAGCAGATCGTTAATGAAGTTGGTCAGCGCATTGTAGGCCTGGTTCTCCGCCTGATGCAGGCTGTTCCTGATTATCTGGTCCACCTCGCCGCCAACCCGCAACCCGTCCAGGTACTCCATGGCCTGATGCGCATCCTCCACATACTTCGGCATAACGGCCGCCAGTTCAGCCAGTTCCTCTATCAGACGCGGCAGGGTATACCAGCNNAGAAAAGCCCGATCAGCGCAATCAGCAGCACATAGAAGGCCATAACCGCCCAGGACCGGCTCAACCCCCGGGCCTGGGCGGCCCTTATCAGTGGATACAGGATGTAAGCCAGAGTTGCCCCCACCAAAAACGGCACCACCACCGCATGCACCCGGACAAAAAAATAAATGGTGGCCACCGCCACCACTGATAGGATCCCAATTTTGATGTAGTAGTTTAATCTGTCCATACCTCAGCTACCCCTTGGCCCATATCATCGACGGTTCTCTTAACCTGGGCAAATCGATGGGATCCGTCTTTGCCCCGCTGCCGGAAATATGAGACCAGAACGAAGGCCAGAACCGTACCTAAAAGAGCCATCAGTCCACGGCTAAAAGTCTTGGATTTCACCAATATCACCTCCGTTCAGCCGATGATGTCATAGGAGTTTTCGATCGAAACCAGCGAACCATCCTCAGCCACCTCATACATGTTGACCCGGTCTTTTTTAACCGCAAACTCGATGAAGCAGTTCCAGCAGTAATACTGGTCACTCCCTACCCGGCCTACCTGCAGTCCATTACATGCCGGACATCTCACACCTGACCCTCCTCATCATTGATCACCATGGCCCCCTGTCCAATATTGGCCACTCTGTCCAGCGGGACCTCACTCCGGCCATCAATGAAGTCCTTGATTATCCCCGAGGATATCTCGATTCCCTGTACCTCTTTGCTCTCCGGTTCAACCACTAGATCGCTCATCACCCCGAGTTCACGCCCATCATGATTGACCACCAGGAGTCCCATCCGGTCCTTTATCATGGTGGGATGCTCCCCGTTTTTCAGCCGTTTTAAACCCCGGAGATCACTAACCAGAATCGCATCCTGGCCGATGGTCAGGTGATCTATCAGCAGGAGGCGCTTACCGTGGCGGGAACCTACCAAAAGCCCTTCCACCTGCAGCTGCGGATTGATAATGATATCCATCACCCGTCCCAGAACCGTTCCCCGGTGTTCGTCAATCACCGGCAACCCGATAAGCCTTCTGCTTTTCACCATCTTCAATCTCACCTTACCTTATCTTGTCTCGCCCCCCCTCAATTAATGCATCCGCCCATCCCACATGCTATACTGAATGCATCATAGGGACAGTCCCCGTGATTCATTTT
>DCTH01000196.1:0-161 GCA_002329495.1 Syntrophothermus sp. UBA1445
AAGGCAGTCGGGTTAAGCAAAGGAAGAAAGCGGTCATAGTAGCCCTTGCCGTATCCCAGACGGTGCCCGTGTAAATCGAACGCCACTCCGGGCACCAGGGCCACCTCGATCTTCTCCACAGGAAACTTCTCACCCTTGGGTTCCAGCAGACCGAATGGTCC
>DCTH01000196.1:203-3130 GCA_002329495.1 Syntrophothermus sp. UBA1445
ATTGCCAGTAGGAATTGATATCAGCCTCCTGCTTGATGGCAGCATAGGCCATGATGGTCGTCGCTCTCAGCAGTTCGGGTAGTTGCACCAGGGAGACGCAAATCAGTGAACTTTTCCCAGTCACCTCGGATGGGCCTTGAGCAGCCCGTAATTCTCTAACATGCTTCCGCAACCATTCGCGCTCCGTTAACGCATTCTTACTCATTTTTCCTCTATCCTCCCAACATGGGAAGCAAGTTGGGGACGGTTCTTTACTTGCACATCCTAATTTTCAGGCCCTATTGCGCTCCGGGAACGGTACCAGTAAGCAATTACAGCGAGAATAAGAATCCCGGCAGCTACCACCTGAGCAATGCTGAACCCCGCTGCTACGATCAGGTTCTCCCGTAAGAATTCAACTCCGAATCTCAACAGGGCGTAACCGATGATGTAGGTCAGAAATACCTGACCCTCAAAGCGGCGCCGGGGATAAAGCCGCAAGAGATAAGCGAACAGACCCAGTGAGAGTAAAGCGCTGTAAAGCTGGGTGGGATGCCGGGGAACCAGGTCCAGACCCGGAAACACCACACCCCATGGCACCGTGGTCGGGGTTCCAAAACAGCAGCCGTTCAGGAAACAGCCGACCCTGCCAAAGGCGTATCCCAGGGCCAGGTAAGGCGCAAACAGGTCGAGCATCCTCCAGAACGACAGCTTCTTGAGCCTTGTATAGATAATGGCGGCAAGGGCTCCCAGGATGAATGCGCCATACCATACCAGTCCCTCGTTGCGAAAATCCAGGANNGACATAGAACAAACGGGCACCTATCAGTCCAGCCAGGACTGAGATGATGGTCAAATCGAGCACCGGCTCCTCGTCTATGCCTTCTTTTTTGGCCTTTCTGGTGATCAGGAACAAGGCCGCCGCCACTCCCAGGGCCATCATGAAGCCATAGGAGTAGACCGTAATATCGCCAATCTTAAATAAAACCGGATACATTTTAAACTCCTCCGTACCACAAAATTATCCACAGGTAGCGAAGTCCGCTCTTATGCGGATGACCCCTTTGGGGCACCCATACTTTAGTTGCCTAAAGTGCCTGTAAGGCCGAAAATCAAGTTACTCACAGACTTATCCACATTATCCACAGGATTTCTTCACAAGCAACCCTGAATGGGGATATGCGTTAAGGTCCAAACCGGCAAAATCTTCCTCTAGATACTGGTAATAACCAGCACAGGCCGCCATGGCCGCATTATCGGTACAGAGCGCAGGGGGTGGTATGCTCACCGCCATTCCCTCTTTGCCGGCCTCAATGGTAATTCTCTCCCTTAACCGGGTATTGGCTGCCACCCCCCCGGCCAACAGGATCTGCTTGACCTTCCTCTGCTGGGCAGCGTTTATCGTCTTTTCCACCAGGACATCGACCAGGGCCTCCTGGAATTCAGCCGCCAGATCGTTGACCCCGGCCACTTCCCCGCTCTTTTTCAGTTTATTCCACAGATTGATAGTCGCGGTTTTCAAGCCACTGAAGCTGAACTCAAAATCATTGCGATCCAGAAATACACGGGGCAGGCGGTAAACACCAGCCGTTCCTGACTCAGCCGCCTGCTGTACCGCCGGTCCTCCCGGGTACCCCAGATCCAAAAAGCGGGCCACTTTGTCAAAGGCCTCCCCGGCAGCATCGTCCCGGGTCTGCCCCAAAACCTCAAACCGGCGGTGATCCCCCATATAAAGGAGGCTGGTATGACCACCGGAGACCACCAGGCATATGGCGGGGAATACCGGCGGTTTATCCGTCAGGAAGTTGGCATAGACATGGGCCTCCAGGTGGTTTACCCCGATCAGGGGCTTGCCCAGCCCGTAGGCATACGCCTTGGCAAAAGAAACCCCTACCAGCAAAGCCCCGATAAGGCCCGGGGTATGGGTAACCGCCACGGCATCAATCTCCGGCCCGGTAAGTCCTGCCTCTCTTAATGCCTCATCCACCAGCGAAGCAATGACCTCGATATGTTTGCGGGATGCCACCTCCGGGACCACCCCGNNACCCCGCCATAACGCTGGTGAACCTTGATCTGTGAAGCCACCAGGTTAGTCAAGACCCGGTGCCCATTCTCGACCACCGAGACCGCAGTCTCGTCACATGAGGTTTCAATTCCCAGAATCCGAATATCTTTCATTATTGCTTAACCCTCTCTAGACCCGCCAGGGCCGGTCATCTAATTCATTTATTGTCATCAGAGTAACCTAAATCTCCCGGGTCATAATAATGGCATCCTCACCGTTGTCAGTATAGTATCCCTTGCGCACCCCGGCCGGTTTGAAACCCATCCGGCGGTATAAGGCCTGGGCGGCATCATTGGAGGGCCTGACTTCCAGGGTAACAGTGATTGCCCCATTGGCCTTCACAAAAGCCAGGATGTTGGTTAACAAGAGCTCTCCGATCCGTTTCCCCCGGGCCCGAGGGTGGACCGCCACATTGGTAATATGTCCTTCATCAAAGATCAGCCATATACCAGCATAGCCCTGGAGAACGAAGCCCTCCTGGGCCACCAGATAATAGGCCAGCGGGTTGCGCAGCTCGGAGAGAAAAGACTCCCGGGACCAGGGGATAGGAAAACAAAGGTTTTCAATCTCCAGGATCTGGTCAATATCCCGGCGCCCCATCCTTCTGATTTTCAGTTCCAAATCCACCCTCTCCTTCCGCCCGGGCCCTCTTGATTTCAGCCTCTGATTGCCTTACATAGGTGGGGGTAAGGCTGAATAGATCATCAAGCTCCCCATTTAGCCATCTACGGGTTGCCAGACTGCCCACTGCCGATACCCGGGGCAGCCAGTAATCCGGGGGGCTTAACAGCGAGTCGCCCAGAGAATCCGTCAGTATTGAACGGTACTCGTTTACCCCATCTCCCAAAACTGTCACCCGCGAACACCCTACCTCATCCATGAA
>DCTH01000153.1 GCA_002329495.1 Syntrophothermus sp. UBA1445
TTTTCGACACGGTTTTCGATATAAATAAATTATTGTTATTACATAGAAAGATAAGTGTTGAAGGGGGAGGGCTTATGGACGAAACCATGACTCGGGAGCAACTTATTTGTGAGGTGGCCAGGCTTCGGGAAAGGATCAGAGAGCTGGAACTTGGCCAGCAAAATCCCAACGTTAGCCCCGTAGCTCAAGAACCCTTGTCATTCAGCGGCGATTTCTCCTGCAGCAGTCACCAGTCTTTCTCGTCCCTTCATGAAAATCAGCGACAGGATCATGGGGAAAAGTATCATATCTCAGAACTTATCGATATACCGCTTCTCCAGCGATTGTTTGATTCGTTTTATGAACTCACCGGGATACGCTACGGCCTGCATGACGCAGACAATAATATCCTGAGCAAAACCAGCTGGAGTGACATATGTACCAAATTTCATCGAGCTTGTCCGCAGACCGAGAGCAGATGCAGAATCAGTGACAGCTATATCCTGGATCACCTTCACGATGGGCCATATGTCACCTATAAGTGTTTGAATGGACTCATTGACTATGCCACCCCGATCATGGTGGAAGGGCGACATATCGGCACTATTTTCACGGGGCAGGTGCTAAACGAGCCCCCGGATGAGGAGTACTTCCGCCGGCAGGTCCGGGAGTTCGGGTTTGATGAAGCAGCTTATATTGAAGCCTTGCATAAGGTAAATATCGTGCCGGAGGATCGCATTAAATCCATTATGGACGTTTGCTCCACACTGGGACAGGTGTTGGCTGCGATTGGACTGGAACGAATGCGCCGGTCAGAAGCGGCCAGTTATGCCCTCTTGCAGTCAGAAGAGAAATTCTCCAAAGCCTTTCGAGTTAATCCAGACCCCATGTCAATAACCACTCTGAGGGAAGGCCGTTTCGTAGATGTAAATGACGCCTATGTAAAGGCCTCCGGCTATGCCTTGGAGGAGATAATTGGCCACACAGTTCACGAAATCGGCATGTGGGATGTTTCGGATAGGCAGGATGAATTTTTACGGTTAATCAAGGAAAGGGGAAGAATCAGGGGGTTTGAACATAATTTTCGGCTGAAATCCGGTGAGATTCGGACTTATTGTATCTCCGCTGAGGTAATCAGGATTGACGGCGAGCGGCATCTGCTCAGTTCCGTAAGAGATATTACCGATCGCAACCGGATGGAAGCGGCTTTGCGCTTGTCGGAGGAATGCTTATCCAAAGCATTTGACGTCAGTCCCATAATTATGGCCATTACCACCCTGAAAGAAGGAAGGTACATAAGAGTTAACCGGGCATTCAGCCAGATTACCGGCTACAGCAATGAGGACATAGTTGGGAAATCGACCATAACCTCAGGATTTTGGGCGGACCCCTCCCACCGCGATGAGGTTACAAAGAGGCTAATGGCGAACCAGTCCGTCAGGGACATGGAGATCCATTTCAGGAAAAGCAACGGTGAGCAGCGGTTGGGGCTGTATTCGGGTGAGCGTATTGACATAAACGGCGAACCATGCATACTCAGCATCCTTATGGATATAACCGAGCTGAGACAAATGGAAGCTGAGATGACCCGCATGGACCGGCTCAATGTGGTGGGGGAAATGGCGGCCAGCATCGGCCATGAAATCAGGAATCCCATGACCACCGTGCGCGGTTATCTGCAGCTTATGCGGACGGATGAGGTTTTTCAAAAGGAAGCGGAATTCCTTGATCTGATGATCGAAGAACTGGACCGGGCCNNCTCCCTGGCCAAGGATAAGAAGGTGGAACTGAAACCCGCCAGTCTTAATAAGATAATCGGCAAGTTGTGGCCGCTGGTCAAGGCCAAAGCAGTAAGCCGCGATCAGGACATCAGGCTGGAACTCAGTGACTTACCGGTCTTACCCCTGGACCCCAAAGAAATTCGGCAGTTGATCATCAACCTGGTCAATAACGGACTGGAGTCAATGCCTGCGGCCGGGGTCGTTACTATAGAGACGTATATGAAAGAAAATCAGGTGGTGCTGGCTGTTCGGGATCACGGTCACGGTATAGATCCGAAATTGTTGAATTCCCTGGGCACGCCTTTCATTACCACCAAAGAACACGGGACCGGCTTGGGGTTGGCCGTGTGCTTCAGAATAGTCGCCCGGCATAACGCGAAAATTAAAATAGATAGCAGCCCGGAGGGAACCACCGTCAAAGTTGAATTCCCGACGGTGGCAGTGATTGACAAGCCTGAGGACACCGATTAAGCAAGACCAGGGAAAACCTGCGGTAGAGCTTGGATCGGTGGACCGGTATTTCACAGGACTGGCGGTGGGTTTATCAGCCCTCGGCCAGTCTCTGTTCCTTAAGGACCACCTCTTCCCAACCATGACGGGGGGGAGTGTGGGTTCGGCTATTTCCTGATAAACCGCCTTCCAACCCACCAAAAGATTCCCGCCATGGCCAGGGAAATGAAGAAAGATGCCAATGAGGTAATGAGATCGGTGGCCATCGCCCCGGACAGACTGTAAAGCAGGGCTATGGGGAGAAGTCCCCAAAACGATGCCCGCAAGACCTCCTGGCAGGATAGCGAGGTCCCGGCTACGATGGACATGGTTTCGGCCAGAATAGGAATGGGCCTGGTGATAATAATTCCGATGCTGCCCCACCTGGTCAGGAAACGCCGGGCTTGTTCCCATTCCTGCTGAGAAACCCAGCCCTGAACCAGGGGAGTCATCCACCGGCCCAGGGCAAACCCGATTAAGGCGGCTCCAAGTCCCCCCAGGAGGGAAACTGCCGCCCCCAGCCAGATGCCAAACAAAGCCCCGTTAACCGTCATCATAATGCTGGAGGGCACCGGGATCACGACATCGGCCGAGAGAAGCAGAATCGCCAGCAGAGCGGTTCCGGGACTGTTTTTATCCAACCAGGGTGTAGGGTCGGTAAGGAAACTGAGCTGGGAGTACTCGGCCACCACAAAAAGAACCAACAGCAGGGTCATAATCAGGCCAACAACGGCCAGGAAACGTTTCATTAAAACCCCCCCTCGAAATGACTTGGGCGGTTCAGTTAATCCAGCCCAAGAACCGGGATGGTTTAAAAAGCTCCCGACCCTATAATGTTATGCGAGATCGTCATTTCGGTGTATGGCGGGTGAGTGACATTGTAACCCGCCTAAATCCGGGGCGGGACCAGGTCGCCCGGATGGAAAATGACCAGCATTCGCGGCATGGATGCCGCGTATTCCGGACTGTCCCGCCCCCGGAAAACGAGCCTTACACCGCCCGTATCCGCCAAATGACTCCCGTGCCCTCCAGGTATCCTTCTTCCCCGTCACCCGATATGCCAAAGTCGACTACATACATGGATTCATCCCGGCCAAAGACCACGTCGATCGGTCTTTCAAAGCCTCCCCCTCCGGTGTAGGAGGCAGCAAACCCCGATTTGTTGATGGCAAAGGTGGAAACCTTGCCGTTCTTCATGTTGATGCGGGATACGCGATGGCCGACTCCAGGCAGCGGCTCACCGCCGGTAGTTCCCGGGGCTTCACTCCCAAACTCCGCGATGTATACATCCCCGAAATTCTCGAACCGGTGGGTGTAATTGAAATCAAAACCCATAATGGCCGAGTGCGGTGCGAAAACCGCAACTGGCAGGGGCGGTCTCATCGGGTGTCGAGCCAGGAGAAACTGGGGCTGAGGACCGTTGTGGGGCTTAAATATTCGATTGGTTACCGGCTGCCCTCCGGTAAAATCAGGCCATCCGTACCAGACACCCTCCTTGATCAGTTGAAACTCATCCGGTGAATTGGCGACCCCCCGGCTTCCCCGGACATCCATACCATGATTGGTGGAAAACAATCGGCCATGGCGGTCAAACTTCATGCGGAAGGGGTTTCTTAAGCCCCAGGCGATCAATTCAAGACCGGAGCCATCACGGTTGGCCCGCAGGACACTGCCGCTGGCCGCAGTAATCCCCTTGATACACTCTCCGCGACTGGTGGAGACTCCAAAGGGTGAGTAGGCTCCGGTGGTGGCCAGGTCGCCGGGTGCCGAGGTCAGGAAATTCTCAGAAGTAAAGTTCCTGCCCTCAAGAATCACCGATGCTCCAGGGTAATCGTGAAACTGGGGATGATTTTCCACCCAACCGGCGTTGTCCTCGCCGACCACCCCGGAATTGGTCGCCGTACCCTGACCGAAATACATCTTGCCATCAGAGCCGAATACCACCCGGTTATTGTGATGGTCTCCCCAGCTGGGCAGCCCGGCCAGGACATCAATCAGCTTCCCGTTGGGCTTGATAACCGTGATGAATCCCCGGTGGGAAACGAAGATATCACCTTTGTAAATGTTGATACCGGTCAAGGGGGGATTGAATCCCTCGGCAACAACCTCCTCCCCCTGAGGCGTTAACCGGATGACCTTCCCGCTGCCTGATGTAACGCCGGCGTCCGCCACATACATCTGATCGTCATGGGCAATAACCAGGTTGATCGGAGTGGTTAACCCGGCCTTAAAAACCTCGATCTTATATCCGGGCGGTAACTGAATGTCACGAGGGTCCAACCGGCGGGCAGTCTTGTGGCCCTTTAGAGGGGCGCTATCAATTGAATAATCCTCGGTGCTGTTCATAGCCTATCCTCCCAAAAATGAACATCTTATCTCAATATACTGGGGGTACCTACGAAAGGTTACTGGGACGTCCATGTTTATGTGACCAGGTCGCTGATGAGGTTCGGTCCATCAGTAAATTTAAGACAGGACCCGGACAGGAAAGGAGTTACCGGAAATGCTTGCAATAACGATTACCAAAGATAACTTTGAAATGCTCTAATTGAATTGATTTGACCGGCACAAATAGGTTATAGGCGTAAGGGGCAGGGATTTATGACAGACGGAACTTATAGGATAACCTGATTAAATAAGGGTGGGGATCCGGCCGAAGCCGCCCCACCCTACTTTAACTGTGATTGACTGCAATCATCATGGCTATATGACTACTGGTGATACAGGTTTACGGCACTTCATAAGTGGCACTTGCCAGCATATTCATCATGCCCTGTCTGCGAATCTTAACGCTGGTCGTTTCCGAAGGAATAGTCAGTCCTGAAACTTCAGTATTGCCAAATCCACCAACGCCACCCAAAAACGCAGGTGTTCCCGAAATGTCACCGTTCCAACCACCATCGCCAATTTTCCACTCCACATGTCCGTACATGGTTTCGGTGGTGTTGATTATCATCTCGTCACCAGTATTCCACAGTCCATCGGCTCCGGCGCTTCGGGTTATACCGGTTGGTGCATCACCCATGCTGGTTACCTCCAGAAGGTCAACCCAGGTGCTGGCTGAATTGGTGTCACTAGCACTCCTTCTTATCTGCAGCATATCCGGGCCCTGATCGATCAATGCCTGCATCTGATACTCATCGAAAATGATATCACGGTTGACATCGGTTGCAATTGAGATAAAGCTGTCGTCTTTTAACTGGATATCGTAATAGGTATTGGCTTCCAGTCCGTCGGTTTGAATCATCCAGTGCATCATGTCACCATTAACAGTGCCGGGCACTGGTGCCGGATATGACTCTGCTATCTCAACAGTTACATATGCGGTTTCATATCCAACCCTGCTAAAGGTTAAACGATAGGTTCCTGGTGCAAATACCTGTCCGGTTGGGGGCAGTATATTGTATTCCCAGGTTCCACCCAGCGGATCAATTGATAATCTGATCCCAGATATGACTTGTTCCCCGGCCAAACCGTAATCCTTTATAAGGCTGAAGTCATCGATGGAAACATCAGCAATTCCAGAATCTTCACCGCTTACAGTCTGGAAAAGTCCGATAACAATCATGTCTGCATCCACGATTATATCGTTCAGGGTAACCGGTATTGAAGAATCCGCCGTAGTGGTGGTAATATCAATGGCGACCACCGCTGAAGGATTGCCGGCGGCATCCACGACTATCACGTACGCTTTGTAGGCGGTTGATGCACCAAATCCGGTTACGCTGATAGTATTGGCAGCTGCATGTGCCATGCCCGAACCTTTCGCCACTGCGTCATTCTGGGCTTTGATAGTGGTTGCATCTGGAGCAGGATCGGCAGCAACATATACCAGATAGTAGTAGGTTCCGGCTTCGTTCGATGTGAAGTTTAAGGTCGCCGTGGTATGGGTTACATCACTCGCACTGGTCGCACTCAAGGTTGGTGCCGTTGTATCCGGGGCCGCAGTGGTAGAGATAACAATGGTTGCCACCGCGGAGGTATTGCCCGTGGCATCCTGGACTATCACATAAGCCTTGTAAGTGGTCGATGCGGCCAGTCCCGTTACACTCGCAGTATTGGCGGCAGCAACTGCAGCAGCAGTTCCTTTGGCGACTGCGTTACCCTGGGCTTTGATGGTCGCTACATCCGGAGCAGGATCGGCAGCAGCATACACCAGATAGTAGTAGGTCCCGGCTTCGTCCGATGTGAAGTTCAAGGTGGCGGAGTTATGGGTTACACCGCT
>DCTH01000025.1 GCA_002329495.1 Syntrophothermus sp. UBA1445
ATACCCCCAAATGGGTGGTAAGTCTGCTCAAAGCCTGGTGGGGTGATGCTGCTACCAAGGAGAATCAGTTTGCGTACCATTATTTGCCCAAGCGCGACTCGAAAAAGAATTACTCACACATTGCCCTCTTTGAAGCCATGTACAATAAAGAGATTGAGGGCTTGTTCATAATGGGCAGTAACCCGGTAGTGGGCGGGCCCAATGCCAACAAGGAACAGGCGGCCATGTGCAATCTCAAGTGGCTGGTCAGTGTTGACCTGTGGGTTAATGAGTCAGCCGAGTTCTGGTCCTATAAGGCATGGGAAAGACCGGTTCACAACTCGGCGGTACATCAGCCCAAACCAACCGATATTAATACCGAGGTATTCTTCCTGCCGGCAGCGGCGGTTTACGAGAAAGAAGGAACTGCCTCCAACACTGGACGCTGGATGCAGTACCGCTGGAAAGGTGCCGATCCGGTCGGAGAGTCCAAGGCAGACCTGTGGATCATAGATCAGATCGCCAAGCGGGTCAAGAAACTCTACGAGGGCAGTACCCTGCCTCAGGACGAGCCCATTAATAATTTGACCTGGGGTTACGGTCACGGGGAAGAGCCGGAGATTGAGCTGGTAGGACTCGAATTGAATGGGTACTACGTAGCTGATGGCAAACCGGTTCAGGGGTTTGCCAACCTTAAGGATGACGGCAGTACCACCTCGGGATGCTGGGTCTACTGTGGGTGCATGACCACCAAACCCAATGGAGAGTTGGATTACAAACCAAAATGGCGCGATAACACTGACAACTCCAAGACTGGCCTGGGGCTGTACTCCAAGTGGGCCTGGTGCTGGCCGGTAAACCGCAGAATAGTTTACAACCGGTGCTCAGTTCAGCCGGATGGGGTTACTCCATGGCAGGGTGACGATGACCGGGTGCTTATCAAATGGGATCCCAACGCAGTAGCTGACCCGGCTACCGGTGCCCTTGGGGCCTGGGTGGGCGACGACGTCTGCGACTTCAACAAGACTTTGGCACCAACTGCCCCTGGTGGGACAAACCCCTTCATCATGAAACCGGATGGTGTTGGAGGCCTGTTTGCGACAACAACCAATATGAAGGACGGCCCCTTCCCGGAACACTACGAGCCGTGGGAGAGTCCGTTTGAGAACGTATTCAGCAGTCAACAGAACAACCCATGTATAAAAATCTGGGAACCTGATAAACAGGGCAAGGTTGACAAATATCCAATTATCGGTACCACTTACCGGGTAGTTGAACACTGGCAGACCGGGGCTTTGACTCGACACCTGCCATGGCTGGCTGAACTCATGCCTAATATGTTTGTGGAGATGAGCGAGGAACTGGCTCATAGCAAAGGCATAAAGAACGGCCATAAAGTTATCGTTTCTACCACCAGAGGTGACATTGAAGCTGTAGCTTGTGTTACTAAGCGCATTAAGCCCATGGTTGTGAATGGCAGGGAGGTACATCAGATCGGGATGGTATGGCACTTTGGATTTAAGGGCTACGCTGTCGGCGATCCCGCCAACCGCCTGACACCGCATGTCGGTGATGCCAATACCATGATACCTGAATACAAAGCCTGGCTTTGCGATGTAAGGAGGGCTTAATTATGGCGAAAATGTGTAATCTTTACGACGCGACCAAATGCACGGCATGCCGCGGTTGCCAGGTTGCCTGTAAAAACTGGAATCAACTGCCGGCAGTGATTGAACCGTTCAAAGGCAATTACCAGACCCATAAAGATACCAATGCGGAAACTTATACCATTGTCAAGTTCTTTGAATACGATGGTGTTTACAACCCCGTGTGGTATTTCTGCAAGCATCAGTGCATGCACTGTGAATACCCGGCCTGTGTAGATGCATGTCCCCGGAAGGCTTTGTACAAGAATGAGTGGGGTGCGGTGCTGAAGGACTTCCAGAAGTGCGTCGGATGCCAGTATTGCGTGTACGCATGTCCTTTTGGGGTTCCCAAGTACCATAAACACTCGGACACGGTTACCAAGTGTACCATGTGTGCGGAACGGGTTGAAGCCGGCCAGATTCCGGCCTGTGCCAAGACCTGTCCCAGTGGCGCCTTACGGTTCGGAGACCGGGAGGAACTCCTAGGTGTAGCACGGCAGCGGGTGAAGTACCTGCGGGCCAACGGTTTCCCCAATGCCACCATATATGGCNNCAATGCCACCATCTATGGGGAACATGAACTGGGAGGTCTGAACAATCTGTATGTACTGGGTGATGTACCTGAAAAGTACGGTTTGCCATCGGACCCGAAGGTTTCATCGATTACTACGGTGTGGCAGAATATTGTTCAACCCTGGTTTGGCTTACTGATTCCCCTGGCACTGGCCGGGTCAGCCGCCAGTTTCTTTACCACCCGGTTCCTGAAAGCCAAGAGGGAACAGCAGGAAGGAGGTGCAACCCATGGAATTCATAACTAAGTATGAGCCTGATGTAGAAAGGATAGAGCGGTTTAGTTTCAGTGCCCGCTTCGCTCACTGGGGGCATACGGTGACTTTCATAATCCTGTTGTTGACCGGTTTGGCCCTGTTTATGGATTCCCGGTGGGGCTTCCTCGCCGCGATCTTTGGTGGGTACCGGGGAGCAGGTTTGGCTCACCGTGTTATGGCCGTTGGTTTTACCGTTATTCCACTGATCAGTTTGGCTGCCAACTGGCGCGGGTTTGTGGACTGGTGGAAGGATGTGTTTAACTTTGGTTGGAATGACATCAAATTCTTGATGGTCTTCCCCCTCGAGTTCATGGGTTTCCACGTAAACATCCCGCCTCAGACCAAGTTCAACGGCGGAGAGAAAATGAATTCCGTGGTAACTACCACCTCCTGCATACTGGTAGCTATCAGCGGTTATATTATGTGGTTTCCCTCGATATTCCCAACCACTTTGGTCCGGTTGGCCTATCCGACCCATGATATATTTATGGTACTGGCAACTACGATGGTCTGCATGCATGGTTATCTGNNCTTCCATCCTGGTTCCGGTGAATCGTTCTGGGGGATGGTGAAGGGTACGGTCAAATCCGAGTGGGCCGAACACCACCATAAGGCATGGTACGAAAAGCAGACTGGAAAACAGGAATAATTTGTTTTAATACCGGCATAAGAAGGGGGAGTAAACTCCCCCTTTTTCCTTTACAAGGTCCGAACGTATTTGTCATAATATCAACAAGTGCTGGGAATGGGAGATGTTTCGCATGAATAATCGGATAACATTTGATCTACCNNTTCTACAAAGCAATAGAATCCTGGCAGAACGAATTGCTCTTCCGCTTGAAAAGGGTTGCCGGAAACAGAGAAGCAGATGTCGATGTTGTCCTCGAAGGAATACAGAGACCGGTGTTGGAAACCCGTGGTATTGACCTCGATCCGGATGATTACAAAGGGGCATTCCTGGAGCTCGCGCAGCTGGTTAAGAAGGAACGGGATAACATCAGTGAGGATTTGAATGTTATCATAGCCGTATTAACTGGNNATGGACTTCGGGGAGATAGCTTCCCGGGTTATAAATGAAGATTATAAGTTTTTTGAGGAACTCTCAGCAGCAAAAGGCTTTTCCAGTGAACTGGCCTATTTTCTGCTCGACCACGCATTAAGACCATTCTTGAGATGTTATGCCCTGCCATATCAATTGACCGTGGCCCAGGAAGATTTTCACTGGGAGATGTCCATCTGTCCAATCTGCGGGTCACCAGCCAACTTCTCGCGGGTCAGGGCCGAAGACGGACAGAGATTCCTGTTCTGTGAGCATTGTTTCACAGAATGGCGGTCCAAGTATCTGAGTTGTATTTACTGTGGGAATACCGAACCCAATACGATTAAGTACCTGATGGTTGAGGGTGATGATGCCCATCAGCTGTTCGTCTGCGAGAAATGCAAAGGTTATCTGAAGACCTTTGATGAGCGTAAGGGGCGTATGAAAACTGATCTTTTTATTGCCGGAATTGAAACCGTTTACCTCGACTTAATTGCCGAAGAGGAAGGATATACAAATAAAACCGAAAACGAGCGCAATCTGAATTAAGAGGGGGATAGGTATGCTTGGATTGATCGGTAGCATCGGACCATGGGAATTGATACTGGTACTGGCCATTCTTCTGATTATAGTAGGTCCTGGAAAGTTGCCCGGGGTCGGTAAGGCGATAGGTAAGTCCATCGGAGAATTTAAGAAAGCCAGGAGCGGCGAATTGGAGCCAACGGACCAGGACAAAAAAGTTGATTAGCCGGAATAGCCGGAATAGTTTGAAAGGTCTGTTTTATCAGACCTTTTCTTTTAAGATGATTATTAAGCCATAGCGGAGGGGATTCCATGGCCGGAATGTTCCCAATTACTGTCTGCGTGGAGGGTTTAAGCTGTCTGGTGGTTGGAGGAGGTAAGGTTGCCTTACGTAAAGTGAATAACCTTCTCCAATGCGGGGCGGTTATCGATGTGGTCAGTCCGTCATTCTGCGATGAACTTGTAGTTATGGGAAAAGAGGGCCTGGTTACGTTAATCTCCCGCCGTTTCGAGGATCACGATATTAATGGCCGTATGCTGGTTTTTGCTGCTACCAACGATGAAGCCACTAACCAGCGGGTTTACCAGCTCTGTCAGAAGAATAATATACTGGTCAACACCGTGGACGATCCCGAAAAGTGCAATTTCCTGGTACCTGCGACCATGCGTCGGGGTGCATTAACGGTAGCTGTAAATACCCAAGGCAGGAGTCCACTGCTGGCCCGTCGGATCCGCGAAGAAATGGAAGACCGCTATGGATCCGAATATGCCGACTACCTGGAACTGCTTGGGGAGGCCCGGGTGGTGGTGAAGAATACCATAGACCAGGAAAGCACCAGGAGGCTGCTATTTGAAAAGATTCTGGATCTTCCAGTGTTAGCGTTGTTGCAGCAAGGGAAAAAGGAAGAGGCAAAGGGGCGAATACTGCAATGTATATACTCCTGGCCGGATTGAGCCATAAAACGGCGCCGGTTCAGCTGCGGGAGAGAATGGCGTTAAGCGGAAAGGCCTTGGAACGCTTTTATCAGGATATAAGTGAAGAGACGGCCCTGGAAGGGACAGTGGTGCTCTCAACCTGTAACCGGACCGAGGTTTATGCCACGGCCCGGGACCTGGAACTGGGGGAAAGAGCCTTACGAGGATTCATTGCCAAACGATTGGAGATGAATGATGAATCACTGGAACCGGTGCTTTACGTGCCTAATTGTTATCAGGCCATCGAACACCTCTTCAGAGTGGCCTCCGGGCTTGATTCCATGGTCCTGGGGGAATCACAGATTCTGGGTCAGGTTCGTGATGCCTATGACGAGGCCCGGGAGCTGGGTTTTTCAAACGGAGTCTTGAATACCTTGTTTCAGAAGGCGATAACCGTGGGTAAAAGGGTGCGCACGGAGACTGGCCTGGACCGTAACGCGGTTTCCATAAGCTATGCTGCGGTAGAGAAGGCCAAGCAGGTGTTCGGTGACCTTAAGGGGCGTACGGTGCTGGTAATCGGTGCCGGCAAGATGAGTGAACTGGCCCTTAGCTACCTGATGGCCAATGGGGTATCTACGGTAGTGGTTTCCAATCGTTCCTATCACCGGGCGGTGGAACTGGCCGATAAGGTGGGAGGCCGGGCGATCAGGCTTGACCGGTTATACGAAGGAATGCACAAGGCTGATATCGTTATCAGCTGCACCGCGGCCGCTCACTATGTGCTTCATCGTGACGCGGTTGAGCCCTGCCTGCGGGACCGTCAAACAGAACTGCTTTTAATTGATATTGCGGTTCCACGGGATATCGAACCGGCGATTGGTGAGTTACCCGGGGTTTACCTGTATGATATCGATGATCTCCAGAATGTGGTGGAGTCCAATCTCATGGGAAGGCAGAAGGCTGCCCGTCAGGCGGAAGCGATTATTTCCGAGGAGATTGAGGAATTTAATGACTGGCTGGCTACACTATCAGTAGTTCCGGTGGTCAAAGCTCTGAAAGCCAAGGGTGAGGAAATTCGGCAGGCGGAGGTTCGCCGCGCTCTCAACCGTTTGGGGAATGTTACCCCCCGGGAGGAGAAGATAATAAACTCCCTGGCCTCGTCAATTGTAAATCAGTTGCTGCATTTCCCGGTGGTTAACCTCAAGGAGAAGGCTGCCAGCAACCAGGGCCACCTTTATGCCGAGGTGACAAAACACCTGTTTCAATTAGAAATTGAACCAGAGGAGCATGTAGATGCGAAAAATCAGAATCGGGTCCAGGGGTAGCCGACTGGCACTCTGGCAGACCGATATGGTTATCCAAAAAATGCTGGAACTGGACCAGGGCTTTGATATTGAGAAGGTTCTGATCAAAACCAAGGGAGACAAACTCCTGGATGTGGCTCTCTCCAGGATTGGCGATAAAGGTCTTTTTACCAAGGAGATTGAGAAGGAGATTCTCTCAGGGAGCATTGATATGGCGGTCCACAGCTTAAAAGACATGCCAACCAGAGTAACGGCTGGCTTGACCATAGGGGCGGTGCTGCCGCGGGAGAACCCGAAGGATGTGCTGTTGGCCCGGGATGGCAAAGGTTTGGCCGAACTGCCGGAGGGGGCCTCGGTTGGTACGTCCAGTCTGCGGCGTCGGGCCCAACTGCTCAGGGTACGGCCTGATCTCAACATCGTGGAACTGCGCGGCAATATCGATACCCGGATCAGGCGTTTACTGGACCTGGAGATGGATGCTATCGTGGTAGCAGCAGCCGGGGTTATACGTCTCGGTTATGAGGATCTGATTACTGAGGAACTGGAGATCCTGCCCGCAGTTGGACAGGGAGCGATTATGATAGAGACCAGGGATGATGATCTGGAACTTCTGCAGATAGTGAAGCGTCTGGACGACCCGGTGACCCGGGCGGAGATAACAGCGGAACGTACTTTCCTGGCAGTTCTGGAGGGTGGGTGTCAGATTCCGGTAGGCTGTCTGGGCCGAGTACGAGGTGCTTCCCTGGAACTGGAGGGACTGGTATCCGATCTTAGTGGTAACAAGGTATTCCGGGACAGGTTGATCGGTCCTATGGATCAGGCGGGGGAGATTGGAGTGAGGTTGGCCCTCACGCTTATCGGCCAGGGAGCCAGCGAAGTATTGGATGAGATCAGAAGCCAGGGGATGAATTATGAATAGCATCGGCAAGGTTTATCTGGTGGGAGCCGGTCCGGGTGATCCGGGGCTCTTGACCATTAAAGCATGGGAGCTTATAAAAAGAGCGGAGGTCATTGTCTATGACCGCCTGGTGGGCGACAAGATCGTAAGTCAACGGCCACATTCGGCCGAGATAATATATGTGGGTAAAGAATCCAGTCGTCATGCGCTTCCTCAGGAGGAGATCAACCGGCTGCTGGTTGCCAAAGCCCGGGAAGGCAAAATGGTGGTCAGGTTGAAGGGAGGAGACCCTTTTTTGTTTGGGAGAGGCGGAGAAGAGGCCGAATACCTGAAACGAAAGGGGGTCGAATTTGAGATAGTCCCCGGGGTGACGTCCGCGATAGCGGCCCCTGCTTATGCAGGCATACCGGTGACTCACCGTGATTTCACCTCCACGCTGACCATTATCACCGGGCGCGAGCGGCCGGATAAGCAGGAAAGCTCGGTGCCCTGGGAACAGGTGGCAGCCGGTACCGGGACCCTGGTTTTCCTGATGGGAGTCGAGAACCTGCCCTTTATTACCCAGAAACTGCTTCAGGGCGGACGCTCACCGGAGACGCCGGTGGCCCTGGTGCGTTGGGGAACGTTGCCTTCTCAGGAGGTCCTGGAAGGGACGCTCTTGAACATCGTGTCCAAGGTCAGGGCCGTCGCATTTCAGCCGCCGGCCGTTATTGTGGTGGGAGAAGTTGTCAGGCTGCGGGATGAGCTGCGCTGGTTTGATAACCTGCCGCTGTTTGGCAAAACCATAGTTGTGACCCGGGCCCGCCAGCAGGCGAGCCAGATGGTAACTGCGCTGGAGGCTCTGGGAGCTAGGGTCATTGAGTTTCCGACGATATCCATTGCTCCGCTCAGCATTCCCAATCTGAGGGAAGTGATCGGAAAGATCGCGGAATACTCCTGGCTGACCTTTACCAGTGTTAATGGAATTAAGATCTTTCTCTCCCAGCTATACGAACTGGGATTTGATATACGCGACCTCAAAGGTCCCCGGATCTGCGCTATCGGGCCGGCCACAGCGGCCGAGGCTGAGGCGCGGGGTTTACGGGTAGCAGCGGTTCCGCCCGAGTACCGGGCAGAAGCGGTGGCCGAGATACTGCTCAAGGAGGCTGGCCCCGGAGACCGGGTATTGCTCCCCCGGGCGCGGGGGGCCCGGGAGATCCTGCCCGAGCTCCTGAGATGTCAGGGGATCCAGGTGGATGAACTGGAGGTATATGAGTCGGTACCGGAAGCAGAAATCAACGATTCTGACCGGCAGTTGCTGGAGAGGGGTTTGGTTGATATCATAACCTTTACCAGCAGTTCCACCGTCAAAAACCTGGTGACCATGCTGGGCAGTGATCTGGTCGCAAAATTGCGTGATAAAGTGCAGGTGGCGTGTATCGGGCCGATTACCGCCCAAACCGCTCAGGAAGCCGGTTTCAGAGTGGATATAATGGCCGAGCAATTCACGATTGATGGACTGGTTCAGGCAGTGCTTCAGGCCTGTACGGGTGAAAGATCATAACCTACATACCCGGTACCATACAAGTTAGGGGGAGAAGAATTTTGATTGGATGCACCAAACTATTATGTGGAACCGCCACGGTTTCCGAAGTAATAAAGCACCAGGCGGGAACCCGTGTGCCCGCTTCACTCCTGCAATTCAGTGAGATTAACCGTCCCCTGGTGGTCTGGAATACAACCAACCGGTGCAATCTGCGCTGCCAGCATTGTTATATCGAGGCCCGCGACGAATTCTATCGCGATGAGCTTACTACCGCTGAGGCCGAGAGTTTTATTGAAGACCTGGCCGAGATGGGGGTTCCGGTACTGTTATTCTCCGGGGGCGAGCCGCTTCTGCGACACGACATCATAAAACTGGGCAAAATGGCGAGCCAGAAAGGCCTGCGGCCNNCATATCCACCAATGGCACCCTGATAACCGAAGAATTGGCCACCGAGATAAAGAATGCCGGCTTTCAGTATGTCGGGATCAGTATCGACGGTCTGCCAGCCACCCATGATCGGTTCCGCTGCAAGGAGGGGGCTTTTGAACAGGCCCTGCGGGGCATCAGAGCCTGTATCGACCAGGGAATCAAGGCGGGAATAAGATTCACCGTTAACCGGGCCAATCAGATGGACCTGCCCGGTATCCTGGATATTGTCGAAAAGGAGAGGATTCCCCGGTTCTGCATGTACCACCTGGTTTATGCAGGGAGGGGAAAAGATATGGTGGAGTTGGACACCGATCCCCAGGAGAAGCAAAAGATATTGGATCTGGTGATTNNAAAAGACCCTGGACCTCCACCGCCGCGGGATAGAGGTGGAGATCCTGACCACCGACAACCATGCCGACGGCATTTATATTTACAACCGGATTAAGGAGATTGCACCGGAACGAACCGGTGAGGTGGTAGAGCTTCTGCGGATGCACGGAGGCTGTTCCGCCGGTACCAAATTTGCCAATGTCGATCCGCGGGGAAATGTTCACCCCTGTCAGTTCTGGCAGGACTATACCGTCGGTAATGTGAAAAAGACCCCGTTTAGTGAGATCTGGAACTGTGATGATCCTCTGATGGTCATGCTGCGCAACAAGGCCGAGCACCTGAAAGGGCGCTGCGGGGAATGTGGCTTTAAAAACCTTTGCGGGGGGTGCCGTATACGGGCCCGTGCAGTGCATGGTGACATCTGGGCCCAGGATCCGGCCTGTTACCTGAGTGACCAGGAAATAAAAGAAGGGATGGTGTGAGAATGGGTTATCCGGAGGTACGAATGAGGCGCATGCGCGCCAAAGAAGGACTGCGGCGGATGGTGCGGGAAACGCATGTTTTACCCCAGGATCTGATTTACCCCTTATTTATTGTCACAGGATCCGGAGTTGAGGAACCACTGGTCTCAATGCCCGGGATCAGCCGTTATTCAGCCGACCGCCTGCCTGAGGTAGCACGCGAGGTTCACAAGCTGGGAATAGCGGGCGTTCTCCTGTTTGGTATTCCCGAATACAAAGATCACATGGGTTCTTCGGCATATGATGCGGATGGGCCGGTGCAAAAAGCCATAAAAGTTATCAAGGATACGACTCCGGAACTGGTAGTCATTACGGATGTGTGTATGTGTGAGTATACCAGTCACGGGCACTGCGGTTTCCTGACTGATGATGGCCAGGTTGATAATGACCGCAGTCTGCAGATGCTGGCTAAAGAGACCTTATCCCATGCCAAAGCAGGATGTGACATGGTAGCTCCTTCGGATATGATGGACGGGAGGATTGCTTATTTACGTAAGGCCCTCGACGTTGAAGGGTTTACCAATCTGCCGATCATGTCTTACGCGGCCAAATATGCTTCCGCCTTTTATGGACCATTCCGCGAAGCCGCCGAATCAGCTCCCGCGTTTGGTGACCGTAAGTCGTACCAGATGGACCCGCCCAATGTAAGAGAGGCCATACGGGAAGTCGAGCTTGATATTGCCGAGGGTGCTGACCTGGTAATGGTTAAACCGGCGATGGCATACATGGATGTAATCCGCGCGGTCAAAGAGAGATTTGATGTGCCCCTGGCAGCGTATAACGTGAGTGGTGAGTACTCCATGGTCAAGGCCGCTGCTGAACGCGGCTGGATCGACGAGGAGCGAATAGTCACAGAGCTGCTGACCGGGATTAAACGAGCCGGGGCTGATCTGATCATCACCTACTTCGCCTGTGAGTTTGCCCGCCGCCTGTAAATCACATTGCGGGAGACCATGCCCCATTGGTTGGGGAATGAAATGACTGTTCAGGCGAGGGAAGCAAGTCATCTGAAGTAAACATTAAATAGACAGCGAATTATTCGTAAAAAGTGGGGGAGGATCGCCATGCTGGTGTCATGGAATACGACCAATCAGTGCAATATGTTTTGCGACCACTGTTATCGCGATGCCGGTGTGAAACTGGAGGATGAATTGACAACTGATCAGGGGAAAACCCTGATTGATCAGATAAAAGAGGCTGGCTTTCGCATGATGATTCTGAGCGGGGGTGAGCCCCTGATGCGCCCGGATATTTTTGAGCTTTGTGCTTATGCGGTATCTCGCGGTCTCAGGACGGTAATGGGCACCAATGGGACATTGATTACCCCGGAGGTGGCCGATAGGCTGAAGCGCAGCGGGCTGGCGGCGTGTGCAATAAGTCTGGATAGTATTGTAGCATCTGAAAACGATGCCTTTCGCAAACTCGAAAACGCTTATGATATGGCCCTGCAGGGTATGGACAACCTGAAAGCAGCAGGTATTCCATTCCAGGTGAATACCACGGTGATGGACTGGAACGTAAAGCATCTGGAAGCAATGACTGATATGGCCATCGACCTGGGGGCCAGGGCCCATCATATCTTCTTTCTGGTGCCTACGGGTCGCGCGACCAGTATTGAGCAGGAAGCTTTACGAGTTAAGGAATATGAACAGACCTTACATCGTATTATGGAAAAGCAAAAGAAGGTTTCCATCGAAATCAAGCCTACCTGTGCTCCGCAGTTCATCAGGGTGGCTGACAAAAAAGGTGTACCTATGCGGTTCTCCCGGGGCTGTCTGGCGGGCATATCCTACTGTATCATCAGTCCCACCGGGGATGTCCAACCCTGCGCCTACCTGGATATCCGCCTGGGAAATGTAAAGCAGGAGTCATTCGCCAATATATGGCGTCAAGACCCGGTTTTTAATGAACTGCGGTCCCAACAGTACAGTGGGAAATGTGGACGCTGTGAGTATACCAAACGTTGTGGAGGATGTCGGGCCAGGGCGTATTATTACACAAACGGCGATTATATGGCGCAGGATGACTGGTGCCTCTATCAACCGAAGGGGTTGGCCTGACATGGACCATATCGATGTACAAATCATGAACTATCTGCAGCAGGGAATAACCCTAAACAGCCGCCCCTTCCGGGATATGGCCCACGACCTGGGGATTACGGAAGAAACAGTTCTGGCCCGGATTCAGGTGTTACAGGACCAGGGTTTGATCCGCCGGTTGGGAGGGGTTTTCGATTCCCCGAAGATGGGAATGAAGTCAACTCTATGTGCCATGGAGGTCCCGGAAGAGAGAATCGATGAGGTGGCCGGGCTGGTTAATGCTTACCGTGAAGTAACCCATAACTACTTGCGGAATGACCGCTATAATATGTGGTTTACAGTAACGGCATCTTCCCCGGAGGATTTGGAACGAATACTGCAGGAGATACGGGCTGGTACCGGACTTGCGGTTAACAGTATGCNNAGGTGGCTTTTGAATTAGATGATAAAACATGAGATTAAGGACAAGGTAATCAAGGAGTTGCAGGGGGATCTGCCGGTGGTCGCCCGTCCCTATCTGGCGGTAGCTGAAAGAACAGGTCTGACCGAACAGGAGGTCATTTCGACGGCAGCGGATCTTCAGAGACAGGGGATGCTTAAACGTATCGGGGCCATACTCCGGCATCAACAGGTGGGATATGACGCCAATGCCATGGTGGCCTGGCAGGTATCGGATGAAGCAATGGACGATGTGGGGAACCTTATGGCAAGGTGTCCTGTGGTCAGTCATTGCTATTGGCGTGAAACCCCTGAGGAGTGGCCGTTTAATCTCTTTACTATGATCCATGCTCGCCACCATGATGAACTCCATGGAGTTATCCGTGAACTCTCCAACCTGACGGGGGTCGAGGAATACCGGGTAATCGAAAGTGTTCGGGAGCTTAAAAAGACCAGTGTCCAGTACCGTTGACCGATCAATGGGCCTGATCACGATGTCTGAACGGCGTTGGCGTGCAATTTCCCATAATTAGACTCTACACGGGTCTGCCAACAGGGTATAAAATAAGTTGGGGCTACTATTATGGTTTTTGGGGAGGTAGCAACTTGAAGTCTGAAAAATCCAGCAGTTATTTCGAAAAGGCCAAGATGTTTATCCCCGGGGGAGTAAATAGCCCGGTAAGAGCATTCAAATCAGTAGGACGGAATCCACTCTTTATTACCCGGGCCAAAGGCGCCCGGGTATACGATGCCGACAATAATGAGTATATTGATTACGTTTGTTCCTGGGGACCATTGATTCTGGGGCACTCCCACCCCCAGGTGGTGGAGGCGGTCCAAAAGGCAGCCCTTTCAGGAACCAGCTATGGAGCCCCACATCCGGGGGAGATTGAATTAGCTGAGATGATCTGCCAGGCGATACCTTCGATAGACATGGTCCGGCTGGTCAATTCCGGAACCGAGGCCGCTATGAGTGCGATCAGGCTGGCCCGGGCATATACCAGGAGAGATAAGATCATCAAATTTGCCGGGTGTTATCATGGACATGCGGATTCATTTCTTATCCAGGCGGGATCGGGTCTCTTGACCGGTGGGGTTCCTACCAGTCCTGGAGTACCGGCAGGTTTGATCAGTGATACTATTGTTTGTCGCTATAATGACCTGGATTCAGTCAGGTTGGCGTTTGATCGGATGGGGAACGAGATTGCCGCAGTTATTATTGAACCCATGGCCGGTAATATGGGCCTGGTACTGCCTGATGTTGAATTTCTTCATGGTCTTAGGGAACTGACTGCTGCTTCAGGGGCTCTCTTAATCTTCGACGAAGTTATAACCGGCTTCCGGGTTACCTATGGAGGCCTGCAGAATCTGGTGGGGATAGTGCCTGACCTGACCTGCCTGGGTAAGATTATCGGCGGTGGGTTGCCGGTAGGGGCCTATGGCGGCCGAAAAGAGATCATGCAACTCATGGCACCTGAGGGTCCAGTTTATCAGGCAGGCACGTTATCGGGCAACCCCCTGGCGGTAGCCGCCGGAATAGCAACTCTCAACCTCCTGAAAACAGGAGAAATCTATGATGATCTGGAGGTTAAGACCTATATTCTGGAAACCCGACTGCGAACCGTTTTTGAAGAAACCGGAATACCGGTGGCCATAAACCGGTATGGTTCCATGTTCAGTCTTTTCTTTACTGAAGAAGAGGTAACCGATTACGAAAGTACCCAAAAAGCAGACACTAAGATGTACAGCCGATTCTTTTCTGGTATGCTGGAACGGGGAATATATCTGCCACCTTCACAGTTTGAGGTCTGTTTTGTTTCCTCAGCCCATGAAATGAAGGATATCGATCAGACTTTTGAAGTGGCCCGACAGGTCCTGGAAGCTATGATTTAGGGAGGTAAGCCTTGGAGGATTGGGGATGGGAGTGGTTTATCAAAAAATTTGCTCGTAAGAGCGGCATAGACCTGCAGGCGTATAAAAGGCCGCAGATGGAACGGCGGATAAACAGTTTCATGAGAACTGTAGGGACTTATAACTATGCAGAACTGGTTAAACTCTTTGATGACAATCCCGAAGTGTACCGCAGGTTTGTGGAGCATTTAACCATAAACGTATCAGAGTTTTTCCGTAATAGCAATCACTGGGATATACTGCGAAATCAGATAATACCAGAACTTCTCAAGGAAAAATCCCCCTTAAGAATTTGGAGTGCCGGTTGTTCGACCGGTGAGGAGCCGTACTCACTGGCCATTATGATGCATGAGTATTTCCCGGGTCAGGCCACCCGCATCCTGGCAACCGACCTGGATCAGGTGGTTCTGAATAAGGCGAAAAACGGAATTTACAGCGAGAAGGCCGTATCAGGGGTTCCGTCTCACCTGATTAAGAAGTATTTTACGTTCGACGCCGGGAATTATCAGGTAGCCAGCAGTATCAAACAAATGGTGAGGTTTGAGAAACATGATTTGCTGGCGGACAAGTTTCCCGGTGAGTTTGACCTGATCCTGTGCCGCAATGTGGTTATATACTTTACTGAAGAAGCCAAAGAGAAACTGTATCGTCGGTTTGCCCAGGCTCTCAGGAAAAATGGAGTNNTTGGCAGCACGGAACAGATTTTTCAGGCCCGGGAACTTGATTTGCGCTCCATTGCCACGTTCTTTTACCAAAAGGGTTGCTAAAACAAATAAGAAATGGCAGATTAATTAATCTGAAATTTTTGAAAAGACCGAATTACGCTTACGGTTTTGAAAAAAGAAGGAATAAGTCCTTTCTTATAGAAGACTTATTGTTGAATGTTAGCGTCTGGCTTGGGCGGGATGCGGGGAATATAGCCTTCAGGAGATACACTTGAATGGTTATTTCTCTTTGGTGTAAAGAATTGCCTAAGGCACAACACTTTTTTAAATGTTTACTGGGGGTGGTAAGTAAAGGCCATTAAACCGGGTTTGGGGTAAGGGGTATTTTGGAAAACGTATACGTAAAACCAAGAAAAGGAGGAAAGAACTTTGAAGATTGCTGTATGTGTAAAGCAGACATTTGACACAGAGGCGAAGATTGTTCTGAAAGATGGTAAGATTTCGGGTGACGGGATCAACCTTATCATTAACCCTTATGACGAAGTTGCAGTTGAAGAAGCCCTGCAAATTAAACAGAAAC
This sequence comes from Syntrophothermus sp. UBA1445, assembly GCA_002329495.1. Taxonomy (GTDB): domain Bacteria; phylum Bacillota; class Syntrophomonadia; order Syntrophomonadales; family DTU052; genus DTU052. The sequence goes on from DCTH01000025.1 coordinate 15,569, forward strand.
AGGGTGGGGAAGTAGTAGTAATCTGTGCTGGCGGCGACAGAGCGGTGGAAGCTATCCGCCAGGCTCTGGCTATGGGAGCAGACCGGGGTATCCATATCAAGGTCAGCGATGCTGATGCTGACGAATACGCCCGTGCGGTTATGCTGGCTGAAGTTCTGAAGGAGCAGGCAGCGGACCTGATACTTTGCGGACACGTTGCTGCCGACGATGGCTCCTCCCAGGTTCCGACCAGGGTGGCGGAAATCATGGGAATCCCCCATGCCAACGTAGTAACCAAGCTCGATTTTGCAGATGGCAAGGCTGTATGCACCCGTGAGGTTGATGGCGGGATGGAAGTAACCGAAGTGGCTCTGCCGGCTATCGTAACCTGTCAGGTAAGTCTGAACGAACCCCGCTATCCTTCCATGAAGGGTATTATGCAGGCCAAGAAGAAGCCTGTTGCCAATGTAGATCCAGTCAAAGTTGATTCCAAAGCCAAAATAATTGAACTGGCCCTCCCGGCAGCCAAACAGGCCGGCAAGAAGATTGAGGGTGAACCTGAAGACACTGGTGCACAACTAGCTGCATGGCTGCTGAACGAAGTGAAGGTTGAAGTTAAGTAATAAAAGCTTATTTGGTTTAGAAAAAAATCCCCATTGATCATAAATAAAGGAGGGTAACTGATGGCAAAGGGAACATGGGTTGTCGTTGACCAAAGGGATGGTAAGATCCGTAAGGTTACGTTTGAACTTTTAAGCGCAGCTCAGAGTTATGGAGATGAAGTTACTGCAGTTTTGTTTGGTAAAGGCGTAGAGGGCCTGGCCGCTGAACTTGGTAAGTTTGGCGCGGACAAAGTCCTCGTAGCTGATGATGATGTTTTTGCTAATTACAATACCGGAGCTTATGTCGCTCAGATGGCTGCTATGATCAAGGAATATGATCCGGCAGTTATACTGTTTGGCCATACTTCAATGGGCAAAGACTTCGCTGCCAGATTGGCACAGAAACTGGAAGTGGGAATGGCTACCGACTGTGTAGCAGCGGAAATTTCCGGCGGTAAAGGTGTATTCACCCGGGCCATCTATGCCGGTAAAGTATTAGCCAAAGTCGCGATCGAAGACACGCCGATTATGGCTACCATTCGCGCCGGGGTTATGGAAGTAGCCGAGAGCGGCAAGGCCGGTGAAGTGGTTAAGGCTGCGGTTGCTGCAACTGCTGCTGATGTTTACCAGAACGTAAAAGAGTTTATGCCCACCGTTTCATCACGGCCCGAGCTGACTGAAGCTGAGGTTGTGGTATCCGGCGGCCGTGGATTGAAAGGCCCCGAAGGCGTTAAGGTTATTGAAGAACTGGCAGACCTGCTGGGGGCAGCCATCGGCGGATCCAGGGCCTCCATCGACTCTGGCTGGCTGGGCCATGAGTACCAGGTAGGTCAGACCGGTAAGGTTGTTAACCCGAACCTCTACATTGCAGCTGGAATCTCCGGTGCAATTCAGCACTTGGCAGGAATGTCCTCCTCCAAGTTTATCGCTGCCATCAACACTGATCCGGAAGCTCCGATCTTCAGTGTGACCGACTTTGGGGTAGTTGGTGACCTATTCAAGGTTATTCCCGTAGTTACCGCAGAACTCAAGAAATAGTTCGAGAAGGGTGTCGGGCGCTTATTAAAGCGCCCGATATCCTGCTTGAATTCGAGGAGGAATTGACTCATGTTATTTGGCTTCATACCAATTGATGTATGGTCAGAGCCACCGATGCGGGTAGTCGGAGCCAATATCCCCTACGAATGGTTAATATACGTTATCATGTTCATCCCGATTTTAATATTTCTGTACGGCCTTTATCTTAAGATACGGGTCTATTTTGTTGCGAAGGGTGAACTGAACAGGTTGGATAATATCGGGGCCAGAATCGTGTCCTGGTTTACCTATACCTTTGCCCAGGCCAAGGTGATCAAGAATCCGCTGGCGGGTTGGATGCACTTCTTCCTCTTCTGGGGATTCCTGGTGTTGTTCCTCGCTGCGGGGATCGAAGCAATGCACAACTTCATCAAGTGGCCTCACCTTGAAGGTGGCGTGTATATTGGCTTTTCGTTCATCGTGGATACCATTGGTTTCCTGGGCATGATAGGAATACTCGTCCTGGGTATTATCCGCTACATGCAAAAGCCTGACCGTTTGAACGATACCAAGAGCAGCGATGGCTGGATTATTGCCCTTATATTTGCCATCCTGTTTACCGGGTTCATTATCGAAGGCTTGAGAATAGCTGCTCAGATCAAGATGGCTACGCAGATTCAGTTTATTGCCTATGAGAAAGCCGCGTCTCCGTTTGGTTGGCTTTTCGCCCAGATGTTCGTCGGAGCCAATATGGACGGAATTTTGATCTGGCACCGGATACTGTGGTGGTTCCACATGGCCATTGCCTTTGCGTTCATCGCACTGATTCCATTTACCAAGATGTGGCACATCTTTACCAGTATGACAAACTACTTTGTGCGTGACTTGGATCCGAAAGGTGCTTCGATCAAGGCGATTCCAAACATTGAAGAAGCTGAGACTTTTGGGGTGGAAAACCTCGAGGATTTCACCTGGAAGGACTTTTTGGACTTCGATGCCTGTATCCGCTGCGGACGTTGCCAGGATAATTGTCCGGCATATCTTACCGGCAAGCACCTGAATCCCAAACTGACACTGATTCAAGCATTGAAAAAACACATGGATGAGAAGGTGCCTTATCTTCTGGCGGCAGGCAACCACGATGCGGCTGAAGCGGAGATGGCCATGACCGAAGATGAAGAGATTAAACCGGTTATGGAACAGAGCCTCCTCTATGATGTTGTTACCACTGATGTGATTTGGGACTGCACCAACTGTAGGGCTTGCATGGAGCACTGTCCCATGTTTATCGAACACATTCCCAAGATAGCCGAGATGCGGCGTAACCTGGTAATGTGGCAGGGTGATATGCCCAGTGAGGCCCAGATGACATTCACCAACCTGGAAAGAAACTACAATCCATGGGGTGTTGGCTGGGCGAACCGGGCCGACTGGCTGAACGAGCGTAATGTAGCCGACAAGGTGAAAATCGCGTCTGAAGACACCGATTTCGAATACCTCCTGTTCGGCGGTTGCGCCATGGCCTTTGACGACCGCTACAAGAGGGTAGGGGAAGCAGTTATAAAACTCATGGACCAGGCCGGGGTAACCCTTGGCTACCTGGGAACCGAAGAACAGCATTGTGGTGATACTGCCAGACGTCTCGGCAACGAGTACCTGGCTCAGACCCTTATTACCGCCAACATTGAAGCATTTAACAACTACGGGGTCACCAAGATTGTCACCACCTGCCCGCACTGCTTCAACGCGCTCAAGAATGAGTACCCGCAGTTTGAAGGCGGAAAATTTGAGGTTTATCACTATACAGAGCTTATTGCCCGACTGATTGCCGAAGGCAAGATAAAACCGCAAAAGGCTCTGGGAACAAAATTGACCTATCATGATTCGTGCATGCTGGGCCGTCATAATGACATCTATCAGCCTCCGCGTGATATCCTGTCTGCGACCGGATCCAATCTGGTGGAGATGGAACGGAACCGTGACAAGGGATTCTGCTGTGGTGCCGGCGGCGGACGCATGTGGCTGGAAGAGCATGCCGCTGAGGGCTATAAGCGAATCAATGACACCAGGACGGACCAGGCTTTGGCAACCAATCCCGAGTGCATTATTACCAACTGCCCGTTCTGTCTGACNNACAGGGACCAGCCTGGTCCCTGTTGTATGTTTAAGGGTCAAATACAACAATTGAATATTCCAGGCAATGTAATCGAGTTGGGGTTTTTTGCGAAGCAGTATATGGACCTGCCTGGTGATTTATTAATCGAGGGGGGTTATTTGCTGATGGATTTTCGATTGACAGAAGAACAAGAGATGTTTCGCAAAGTGGTCCGTGACTTCGCAGAAAAAGAGGTTGGCCCCAGCGCAGCCGAGCGTGATGAAGAAGAGAGATTTGACCTTGATCTGTTCTATAAGATGGGTGAGTTGGGCCTGTGCGGTATTCCCTGGGAAGAAGAATACGGCGGTGCAGGGTCAGATTTTGTTAGTTATGCCATAGCAGTCGAAGAATTATCTCGGGTATGTGCCTCAACCGGGGTAACCCTTTCTGCACACCTTTCACTATGCTCCTGGCCGATCTGGAAGTTTGGTACCGAGGAACAGAAGCAGAAGTATCTGGTTCCCCTGGCGGAAGGGACCAAGCTAGGAGCGTTTGGAATCACCGAACCCTCAGCCGGCAGTGATGCGGGAGGGACCAAAACCACAGCAGTCTTGGATGGTGACCATTACATCCTTAATGGAACCAAGATATTTATCACCAATGCCTATTACGCCGATACCTATATTGTTATTGCCCGTACCGGTTCCAAGGAATTAAAGCACCGGGGAATCAGTGCTTTTATCGTGGAAAAAGGCACCCCAGGCTTCAGTTTTGGCAAGAAAGAGAAGAAACTTGGGATCCGTTCATCGGCAACCTACGAATTGATCTTTGAAGACTGCCGCGTGCCCCGGGAGAACCTGTTAGGCAAAGAAGGTGACGGGTTCAAGATCGGGATGATGATCCTGGATGGAGGCCGTAACGGTATTGCCGCTCAGGCGGTGGGAATTGCTCAGGGGGCCCTGGATTTTGCACTCCAGTATTCCAAGGAACGCGTACAGTTTGGCAAGCCTATCAGCGAACAGCAGGCTATTCGCTTCAAACTGGCCGATATGGCTACCCAGGTTGAGGCGGCGCGCCTCTTGACTTATCAGGCGGCCTGGCTGGAGTCGGCGAAGCTTCCGTATGGAAAAGCAAGTGCCATGGCCAAGCTCTTCGCTGGTGATACTGCCATGTATGTTACTACCGAAGCGGTTCAGATCCTGGGTGGTTACGGCTATAGCCGGGAATATCCGGTGGAACGGATGATGNNCAATATGCTATTACGGGATTAAATTCAGGTACTTGGTAATAGGCCGAATCCAATTTATAACACTGGATGGCTATACTGCGCCAACAGTTGATTAATTTGATAGGAGAGGGGATTGACGATTGTTGAATAAAGCAGTTATTGTTAGCGCTTGCAGAACGCCAGTTGGAAGTTTTGGCGGTGCCCTGAAGGATGTTTCCGCACGGGAGATGGGGGCCCTGGTTTTAGCAGAGGCCATAAAACGGGCCGGTATTAAACCGGAGATGGTCGATGAAGTGATCTTCGGGTGTGTGCTGCAGGGAGGTCTGGGACAGAACATTTCCCGCCAGTGTTCCATTGATGCTGGTATTCCCGTTGAAGTGCCCACCTTCACGGTAAACAAGGTCTGCGGTTCCGGTTTGAAAACTGTGGAATTAGCTGCTCAGGCGATAAGAGCTGGAGATGCCGATATTGTTGTCGCCGGTGGAACTGAGAGCATGTCAGGAGCTTTCTATGCGCTGGACAAATCGCGCTGGGGATATCGTATGGGTGAAGGCAAAGTAATCGATTTGATGATTAAAGATGGTTTATGGGATGCCTTTAACAACTGTCATATGGGTATAACCGCAGAAAACATTAACGAACAATGGGGTAATACCCGGGAAGAACAGGATGAACTGGCATTGCGCAGCCAGCAGCGGGCAACTGCTGCCATAAATGAGGGCCGGTTCAAGGATGAAATCGTTCCGGTAGTTATTAAGACTAAAAAGGGTGAAACGATCTTTGATACTGACGAGTTTGTTCGGCCCAATACTACCATGGAAGGTCTGGCCAAGCTTAAAGGAGCCTTCAAGAAAGATGGATCAGTTACCGCCGGTAATGCCTCCGGGATTAATGACGGAGCAGCTGCGGTAGTGGTAATGTCAGAGAAAAAGGCCAACGAGCTGGGTATTAAACCTCTGGCTACCATATTGAGCTATGCCTCCGCGGGGGTTGATCCTAAAATCATGGGGATCGGGCCGTGGCCGTCATCGCTTAAGGCCCTTGAAAAGGCGGGTCTGACCCTGGAAGACATTGATCTNNCTCAATCAGTTGCGGTAGCGAAGGAACTGGGCTTTGATGTAAACAAGGTCAATGTTAACGGAGGGGCTATTGCGATTGGACACCCCATCGGCGCCTCGGGAGCCAGAATACTGGTTACCCTCCTCTATGAGATGCAGCGGAGAGGCGCCCAAAAAGGGCTGGCAACACTCTGTATTGGTGGCGGGATGGGTACCGCCCTGGTCGTGGAACGGGCATAACCGCCAAAAAAGTCATCTAGCAAAGGGTCCTTTGCCAAAAGGACCCTTTTTCGTGACTGGAACCCGGTGTATGATTTATACTGTATGGGAAGGTTTTCGTTGATTCACATGATAAATAGAGTTTTTGCAACTGAAATCGACGTTAGGTTAAAATAACTCTGGGTAGACAGTTCGAAATCGGGCAGTTGATCCCGAACGGTCTGCTTTACAGTAGAATGTGGGACGGGTCCCGGGTTAACACAGTATATTGATCAGACCAACGGAAGTGGCTCTTCGGCGGCTTTGAATAGTAATTATATGAATCATTCTGGATACCAGTAATCGGAGACAGTACGCGACAGAATAGGGAGGCAAACATGGAAAGAGTAGCGGTATACCCTGGTAGTTTTGATCCTGTGACCAATGGACACCTGGACGTGCTGGAGCGGGCCAGCAAAATCTTTGACCGGGTGGTTGTGGCAGTAGTGCATAACGTCTATAAAAACCCCCTGTTCACCACCGAGGAGAGGGTGGAGATGCTGCGGGTAGTGACCAAGCACCTGCCCAACCTGGAAGTCGATTCCTTCAGCGGGCTTTTGGTAAACTATGTGCGGAAGAAGCAAGCCAGTGCTATCATCAGAGGTCTGCGGACGGTATCAGACTTCGAATACGAACTGCAGCTGGCCATGACCAACAGTCATCTGTATCCGGAAGTTGACACCATATTTATCGCCTGCAACAGCAAGTACTACTTTGTAAGCTCAACGGGCATTAAAGAAGCCGCCCTCTTGGGCGGCTCGGTTTGTGGCCTTGTACCTCCACTGGTGGAGGAAAAGCTGCAATTAAAACTACGTGAACTTAAGCAGGTCTAACCTTTTGGTTAAGGCAACACATAGACCTTAATATTTTTGATTCCAAAATTAAGGGCGGACTGGTGATCTGGAAAACACAGATCGATACGGTTGCCCTTAATTGCGCCTCCGGTATCAGCGGCGATGGCTTCGCCATACCCTTCAACATACAATCTGGTTCTCAGGGGAATGACATTAGGGTCGACTGCTACGATGCCCTGACCCAGTGGAAGTCCGATGTATGTCGGCTGTCCGCCGTAAGGGTAGTTGCACTTGTTGCAGGGGCAATAGGCAGTGGCTACCATGTTCAAAACCTTGGTATACCGGGGGACTGAATCACCACGGGAAGGGGTCTCAGTTTCCGGCTTGGGTGCCGGGATGGGCTTGGCCAGGGCTGCTCGGGTCTGCGGACCGACAACCCCGTCTATGGTAATGCCGCAGGCCTTCTGCAGGGCTTTAACCGCTGCGTTGGTCTGGGGGCCGAAGATGCCGTCTACTGGACCACAGTCGAATCCCGCAGCTTTAAGCTTTTTCTGCAGCTCGGCGACATCGTTCCCGGTGCATCCCTGATACAGGTTGCGGGTCGGTGCGGATGGCTTGGCTAACAGGTTGGCTATGGCCTGCCTGGTCTGAGGACCAACGATACCGTCAGCCTTCAGGTTACTTGATTTTTGCAGGTCCACTACTGCAGCATTGGTTTTCTGGCCAAAGATACCATCGACATTTCCACAATTGAAGTTTAGAGTATTGAGTTGTGTCTGCAGGGCAGCCACATCAGCTCCCTGGCAGCCCCAGTACAGATTACGTGGTTCCGAGGCAGCCTGGACACCGCTTCCGATGGCTAGAACAAATACTACGGCTATAATGATTTCAAGGATTCTTCGTATTTGTTTTGATAACAGATATCCCAACTCCTTTCATGCTTGATAATAAGGCCACATTGGTCAAACGCATATATGCGTTGGACCATTTTAATTGTATTAATAAAAGGAGAAGCTCAACAAATCTGGAATTTGGTTTCATTTGCTGAAACAAGAGGGACCTGTCCTATTTGGGCAGGTCCCTGACAATATGAATAAAAGTTCTGTATTTTCGTCTGGATTCTGGTCAGATGGGAGATTGAGGTATTAAGCTCAGGTATATTAAGGCCAATCGCGACCCTGGTTATTTCTAGTCATTTATGAGTTTTAATCCGGCTATACTGCGGCGGTTAAGGTNNGGTAGACGTCCGTGGAGATGTTTAAGAACTGGATCATCTGGGTGGTTATTTCTCTTACCACTTTGCCGGGTGTGCCCAGGACCATTGATTTGGCTGGTACCTTGGTTCCGGCGGTGACAACTGATCCGGCGCCGATCAATGATTCGTCACCGATCTCACAGTCATCAAGAACTATGGCCCCAATGCCTATGGTTACGTGGTGACCAAGGTTGGGACTGTGCAGGATAGCGCCGTGACCAATATGGCTGCGTTCA
>DCTH01000160.1 GCA_002329495.1 Syntrophothermus sp. UBA1445
AAGAACCGTCCCCGACTTGCCCCGGCCCCCTGCCGTCTAGTCGAATTTCTTTTTCAGCCGTTCCCAGAGACCGCGGCCGATCATGTCATCGGCAGAGGCCAGGATCCGTTGAATGACCTCCNNATGTCATCAGCAGACGCCAGGATCCGTTGGATAACCTCCAGGCCGTCGTCCTTGCCAGCCCAGTACCGGCGAACAATCTCGGGATCAATCTCGTTGACCATGGAGTTCAGCACCCAGGCGGCCAAGGCTATATCATCAAGCAGCCCCAGAGGTCCCAACACAAACTCGGGAAGCACGTCAAACGGAGAGATGAAATATCCAATGACCGCCAGCAGTTTGATCTTGTGCATACTGGAGACATCCTCGTCCAGTGACAGCCTCACCAGCAGGTGAAACAAGTCCGGCGCATACATCAGGTACTCGGCCCACTTGCTGTTACGGGCATCCTGACTGTCTATCCAGCTCTGCACCTTGGCCCTGAATTGTTGATAAACATCGGGTTCCTGGTATTCCACTCTTATTAACCCCTTTCCTGGTCCAACCGACTCAGGTGAAAGATAGGATCCACATTTCCGACGTAGACTTAACTAACTGCGCCATTAAACCATATGCCTTTGACCTGGCGGTACCGAGGCCACAGTTTCACTTTGCGCAGGCTCGACTTGCCTGCCCCATTACGGTTCTCAGTGGGATTAACCTTACCGGCATCCAGTTCACATTTTGTTCCCTGAGCAGTTTCTTATTATATTATTCACCAGTATCAGGATTTGTTTGACTCATCATTGGCCGCACGTCTCACGAACAGATCCGTGTCCGGCAGGATCTTTCTGAGTTCCAGGGGCAAGGGGAACAGAACCGTAGTGTTTTGCGAATTGGCAATATCCGTCAATGAACGGAGCATCCTGAGGGTGAGTCCTCCCTCGCTGGTGCTCAGGATCTCTGAGGCCTGGGCCAGTTGCTCCGCAGCCTGACGCTCACCCTCAGCCTGGATGACCGCAGCCCTACGGTTGCGCTCCGCTTCGGCCTGCCGGGCAATGGCTCGCTGCATCTCATTCGGCAGTACCACATCCTTTATCTCCACAGCGGTCACTTTAATACCCCAGGGATCGGTGGCTTCATCAACAATCTCCTGGATGGTATGGTTAAGCTTTTCTCTCTGGGAAAGCAGCTCATCGAGATCAGCGGTTCCCACCACACTTCTCAGGGTGGTTTGCGCTAATTGATTGGTGGCCTCGTGGTATTCCTCTACATTTACTACGGCCTTGTCGGCGGAAATAACCCGATAATAGAGGACTGCATTCACCTTACAGGTGACGTTATCCCGGGTAATAACCTCCTGAGGCGGAACATCGAACACGATGATTCGCAGGGAAATCCGGACAATCCGGTCAACTATGGGTATGATGAAGATCAATCCCGGTCCCCTGACACTGATCAATCTGCCCAGGCGAAAAAGCACCGCCCGCTCGTACTCGGGGATAATCTTGATCGCCGAGGAGAGAAGTCCCGCTAACACGACTATTATGGCTCCCCAGTTAAGGATTTCAGAAATCATGTTTCCTTGCCTCCCATCATTTTCGGATTTCCGGTTGGAAGCGGTTCGACCAGAAGGTACATCCCCTCACGGCCTGTCAGTCTGACTCGCTCACCTTTGGCTATCATCTCTCCGCTCGGAGAAACGGCCCGCCAGATCTCACCCTGGACCATGATCAGGCCTTCCGGGTCAAGGTCCTCAGTCACAATAGCCCGTGATTTTTGGAATTCGTCATTGCCGTGGACCGGGCGGAAACGTCGGATGTTGATAATCGCATATATAACGGCGGCGACAAACAGTGCACCCAGTATTATGGTCCATAAAGCCGCATCCCTGATGGCGACAGCCCAGTCCATTGGAGTTATCAAAGCCATGACCGTCATCCCCTTCACCCCCTTTACAGGCTAATGCCCTCTTGTGAATCTGGATTGCGGGTCTGCTGTAGTATATGTGCCCACAATACCCTGGCATTTCCTGCTATCTTTAATATTGTCCGATGAGAAGAGATTATACAAGTCAGAGTTTTAAGAAATCACGAACCTGACCTTGCTCTGGCATTGTTAGGTTTTTCACAAATGAGTTGTTAAAACCAAATAAGGCAAGCTATCATTAAGTACATATAAATTATTTAAAATAATGGGGGTATATTATGGAAGCCAAGGACATCAAAAAGGTGCTTATCATCGGGTCTGGAACTATGGGAAAACATATTGGTCTACAGCATGCGCTGTTCGGTTGCGATGTAACCATGTATGACATCGATGAAAAGATCCTGGAAGGGGCTCTTTCCCACATCTCGAAAATTGCGGAGCGTCTGGCCCGGACGGGCTACATTACTGAGGAGCAGGCTAAAGAAGCTTTAGGACGCATGAGGAGTAGCAGCGATATCGCTGAGGCCTGCCAGGGGGTGCAGCTGGTCAGCGAATCGGTACCGGAAAACGTGGCCCTCAAGCAAAAGGTATGGCAGCAGTTTGACGAATATCTGCCGGCGGATGCGATTCTTACCACCAACACTTCAACCCTGGTAGCCTCCCAGTTCGCCGCTGCCAGCGGTCGCCCGGCGCGTTTCCTGGCCTGGCACTTCCATCTCCCGGTTTTTACCGCCAATGTGGTTGATGTCATGCCTCATGAGGGCACTGACCCGGAAATAACACAGCTTATTATCGATTTTTCCCGCCGCATCAAGCAACAGCCCATCTATATCAAGAAAGAATGGGCTCATTATGTCTACAACGAGATGCTGACCGCTTTCCTTTCAGCGGCTCAAAAACTGGCAGTCTACGATGTTGCCGGAATTGAGGACATCGACCGTGCCTGGATGGCGATCATGAACACTCAAATCGGACCTTTCGGAATCATGGATTCGGTTGGACTCGACACCGTACTTCATATATCCAAAGAGGCCTTAAGCCTTACCCCGGATGATCCGATCAGGCAGGATACTGTAAAGTTCCTGCAGGCCAAGGTTGACGCCGGCGAACTGGGTATGAAGACCC
>DCTH01000095.1 GCA_002329495.1 Syntrophothermus sp. UBA1445
ACCATCCCGCCAGTAGGGGATTTCGTCAAGTGTCAGGCCCGCGGCCAGCATGGCGGAAATCAGAGCAATGGGAAAGCCGGTGGCTTTGGAGGCCAGAGCAGAGGAACGGGAGGTCCGGGGATTTATCTCAATTATAACTACGCGGCCAGTTACCGGGTCATGGGCGAACTGAACATTGGTCCCCCCTACAACTTCAATGGCTTCAACAATCGTATAGGCGTATTTCTGCAGTCTTTGTTGGAGCTCGGGACTGATAGTCAGCATGGGTGCGGAACAGAAGGAATCACCGGTGTGTACTCCCATGGCATCAATATTCTCAATGAAACAAACCGTAATCATCTGATTCTTCGAGTCGCGGACCACTTCCAGTTCCAGCTCTTCCCAGCCGAGTACCGACTCCTCCACCAGGATCTGTCCTACCAGGCTGGCGGAGATGCCGCGACTGGCAACCGTCTTCAGCTCTTCTACGTTAAAGACCAGACCACCGCCGGTACCGCCCATGGTGTAGGCGGGACGGATAACCACCGGATAACCAAGCTCGGCGGCGATTCTCTCAGCCTCTTGTACACTGTAGGCCGGCATGCTACGGGGCATCTCAATACCCAGACGATTCATGGTCTCCTTGAAGGCGATCCGGTCTTCACCACGTTCGATAGCATCAACCTGTACTCCGATCACCTTAACACCGTATTTTTCCAGGATTCCTGCCTGGTTTAACTCGGAACACAGGTTCAAAGCTGATTGGCCGCCCAGATTGGGCAGCAGGGCGTCGGGTCGCTCTTTGGCAATAATATCGGTGAGGCTTCTTAAATTTAACGGTTCAATGTAGGTGATATCGGCGATTCCCGGGTCGGTCATGATGGTGGCTGGATTGGAGTTGACGAGGATGATCTGGTAACCCAACTTTTTCAAGGCCTTGCAGGCCTGGGTCCCTGAATAATCAAATTCACAGGCTTGCCCGATCACGATGGGACCCGATCCAATAATCAGTATCTTGTCAATATCAGTCCGTTTCGGCATAGTATTCCTCCAATTCTGCACAAAGAATAAGGTGTATCTCTACTCAGTATTATTAATTATTATGGAAATACATTCTACTATATGGAATACCGAAGTTAAATTATCTATGTTATATTACATCAAAATCGCAAGAAAAACTACGGCCGACTTTATGAATCAAGTAGATCGTGTTATGGAGAGCCTGAGAACCCCGTATCAATACCACTCCCACCCGTTTGCCACCCAAAGTAAAGCTGATCGCCAGACAAAGCGGAGAATTTGATGGTGAAGTTCTCTGGTTACTATGCAAACCTAATGAATTCCATACTCCCGGAGCCGGTTGTAGAGGGTCCGGCGCTGAATGCCCAGAGCCCGTGCAGTCTCGGATTTGTTGTAGTGGTGATGCTCCAGACAGTCTACTATCCACTGCTTCTCCATCTCTGCCAGTGACCAGTCAACCGGATTGCTATTACCGTTAGGCTTGTGATCAATAGGGTGCTGAATGCTCTCCTCATCGGCTCTCATCGGTTTTTTCAGATTAGTTTGTACCATGTCAAAATCCAACTCATTGGCCGGACTGAGCTGGACAGCGCTCTCCAGGATGTTCTGCATCTCTCTGACATTACCTGGCCAGTCATATGCCATGAAGGCTTTGATCAGTTCAGTACCCGGGTAGATTTGCGGCTTGTTCAGCTGTTTGCAGGCCCGGGCCAGAAAGTACCCGGTCAGAATTGGAATGTCCTCCTTTCGCTCTCGCAGCGGTGGCAGGTTAAGCCTTATTACACCTAGACGGTAGAAGAGATCAGGGCGGAACGCTTTCCGGTTAATGGCCGTGGTAAGGTCCTTGTTGGTGGCGGCGATGATTCTTACGTCAATCGGTATTAATTTGTTGCCACCCAGACGCATTACACTCTTTTCCTCAATAACCCGCAAGAGGGCAGACTGCAGATCAAGCGGCATATCACCAATCTCATCCAGGAATATTGTTCCCTGGTCAGCCAGCTCAAACTTCCCAATATTCCCTCCCTTCCGGGCACCTGTAAAAGCCCCGTCTTCATAGCCAAACAGCTCACTAGCAATCAGGTCCCGGGGTAATGCCGCACAGTTTATGGCCACAAAGGGGGAGTTTCTCCGGGGACTGGCGTTGTGCATTGCCTGGGCAATCAGGTCCTTTCCGGTACCGCTTTCACCGGTAATCAGCACGTTGGAATCGGATGATGAGGCGATACGGGCATTATGCAGCACCTGACGGAAGTTAGGGGCCTTACCAATAATGTCATCAAAAACCACCTTGGCATTGGCCCCAATCCAGTTACGTACCAGGTGATTGACCTTGTGGCTCTCCCGCAGGGTTACCACAACTCGGTCCCGATCACCCATGGGACTGCAGGTAATATTGCACTGCACCCGGTCCTTGCCAGGATAAATGGTAACCCGCTCATCGGTGATGGCGCGGCACAGGGTAACCAGCCTGACAAATTGCTGGTTTCCTTCGTTATTACCCATGAGTTCATAAAGGTTGCGGCCAATCAGCGACTGACCGGTGATCCGCAGGATCTTGGCGCAGATTTGATTGATTCCCAGTATCTCACCATCTGCCTTAACCACCAACAACCCCTCGGAGATTGAATCTATGGTCTCCTGATGGAATTCACTGGCCCGCTCCAGGACTATGTTGGATTCGATATGCTTCACGGCGCTTACCACCATGCCCAGGGTATGGTTGCTAACCCGGTCAAAGGGTCCGTTCATGGCCAGAGCGCCGATCATCCGGTCCCCGTCAAATATGGGAGCTGAGGAGGCAGCTCCGGCGTGAGCAAACAAGCAGAAGTGTTCGTAGCCGAATACAGATATCGGCCTGGCCAGGGCAATTGCCAGCGCCGAACAATTGGTCCCCACCAGTTCTTCCGACCAGAGCCCGCCCTCCACCAGATGAGCAGTCTTTCGCCATTCCTGGGCTTCACGGTCAGCAAAAATGCAGTCCAGGGCCTGTAGATTGGTGTCGACAAGACCGACAATAAACCCGGTCCCGGCTACGAATTTATACAGATGCTCCATGATTGGCCGGGCCACCTGGATAAGATAGCCCGACTTCTCGCGGGCCTCCTTCATCTCCGCTGCCGTTGCCACATAGGGATTTTCGCGCATCCAGGGGTTGATTCTGTACTGGTAGCTGCGCGCCCATGAATCTGCGATTTCCGGGCGCAAGGAACCACGGGAGAGCGGATTATTATGTAGCTCTTCCCATTTGCGCCTTAATTCCTTTCTATCCATAACATCAACACCTTCTTTTCATATCGCCAGTATATAACGTAACTGCCGGTAGTGCAATTTTTATACACAATACAACAATATCTGCGTTCACGAGTAATTGTATGTTTCAATAATCAGGAATTGACTGCGGACAATCTGGTGGGGGATATGTTTCCGGCACTATCCGTGTCAACCTGATTAACGTCTGGGAAAATATTATACAGCAATTATCGCCACAGGTGAGTTTATGGATAGGGGAAAAACCCGTCAATTAAGGAATTGAAGGCAGTAAGGCTGAGCCTATAACCCTGGCACGGTTTTTGCATAGGTTTTTTTAAACAACACTTGGCGGGAGGGATATACATTGATTACCTGGGAACAGTACATTGAACGTATAGCCAAAATGAAGAAGAACATTTATATCAATGGTGAAGTTATCGGGCGTGATGACCCCCGGGTGGTAAAGGGAACTCACACATTTAAAGTGACCTTTGACAAGGCCCAGGACCCCGAATACCGTGACCTGGTGGTGGTCAAGTCCCACATTACCGGGAAACCGATCAACCGGTGGACTCACATTCACCAGAGCGTCGAAGATCTTCTGAACAAGCAGCTGATTACCCGCAAACTGTGCGATCTCACCGGGGGATGCATTCAGAGGTGTATGGGAACCGACTCCATGAACGCCCTGTCGGTGACAACCAAGGACTGCGACCTGAAGTATGGCACCAACTACTATGAGAGATGGCTTAAGTATCTCGAGTACTTCCAGGAGAATGACATTGTAGCATCCTGCGGTCAGACCGATGCCAAGGGCGATCGGAGCAAGCGTCCTGCTCAGCAGGTCGATCCTGACCAGTATGTGCATGTCGTGGAAAGACGTTCGGATGGGGTAGTGGTACGCGGTGCGAAGCTGCATAATACTTCGGCCATGGTGGACGAGATTATTGTCATTCCTACCCGGGCTTTAAAGGATAACGAAAAGGATTACGCCATCGCTTTTGCCATTCCGGCGGATACCGATGGGGTCTACCTGATAAGCAAGTACTCGGAGTGGAGTACGCGGGCTCCTGGCCTGGAATCACCGCTTTCGGAAATCGGTGATGTCGAATGTATGGTGGTTCTGGATGATGTCTTTGTTCCCAACGAGCGAATCTTTTTAAATGGCGAGACCGACATTGGCGGCCAGTTGGCTCTGTTGTTTGCACTCTTCCACCGTCACAGCTATTCCGGATGTAAGCCGGGTATGGCGGACGTTATGATGGGAACGGCCGCACTGGTAACTGACTACCTGGGAATCGAAAAGGCTCCGCATATCCGGGAGAGAATGGCGGAGATGGTGAGCGTAGCGGAAATCGTGTTCGCCTGCGGCATAGCCGCCGGATATAATGCCCGGAAGGCAGCTTCCGGCACTTACGTACCGGACATCGTCTATGCCAATATTGGTCGGCGGCATGCGGGACACAACATCTATCACGAATATGGACTGCTGAGCGAAATGGCCGGTGGTTTGGCGGCGACCCTGCCTCATTCTAAAGATTACAACAGCCCGGTGGTGGGAGACTTTGTACGCAAATACGTCACCCGGAGAGCCGGTGTTTCCGCGGAAAACCACTATCGCGC
>DCTH01000084.1 GCA_002329495.1 Syntrophothermus sp. UBA1445
GGGCCAAAGTGTACAAGCTCCGGGGGTCTTGCGAAATTTAACCAACACCCGGAGGGGCCAAACTTTTTTACTACACCAGGCAGGTCAGATAACCGGTGACGTAGAATAATGACGGAATATTCTGCAGCAACTCAACATATTAATCAGGCTTAGATACACTCCTGATGTTGCAGGGCGGGTTTATGAGGGAGGAGAGAGTAAAATGAGAGAGAAAACCTCAGTGGCGATCTACCGGGTAATTAAGGCCATAATTCTAGAAACCCTTGATGTGACCGAGGATAAGGTGTCGATTGATACCAGATTCGGCCCTGATCTGGATGCCGATTCACTGGACATAGTCGAGATCCTGATGCAGCTGGAGGATAAGTATGGCCTCGAGATACCCGAAGAGACGGCCCGGGATATTAAGACAGTCAGGCAGATGGTAGAGTACATCGAACAGCGCCTGTGATCATACCGGGAAATATCTCCCTTTTTACAGAAATGCCCTTAACCCCCTTATCCCTGTCGGTCCATTGAACCATCCAGGCGGCAAGGGAGTAGGGGAATCTTTTAACGCCATGCCCCGAATATAATGTGATACTGGCAAAGAGTTGGGGAGCAGGGGAATAGTTTTTGCCCCCCTGCCCCCCGCAAGTATTTCGGGGACACCATACTAAATTGTGCCCGCCCAGACGGGCAATAATTTAGTATGGTGTCCCCGAAATACACCCTAGGCTGCCGGCAGGCTGATGATAAAGGTGGTGCCTTTTCCGGGTTGGCTCTCCACCATAATGGTGCCGTGGTGTTCCTTGACGATCTGGTAAGAGATGCCCATCCCCAGGCCGGTCCCCCGGTCTTTGGTGGAATAGAACGGGGTGCCCAACTTGCACAGTCCTTCTTCATCCATGCCAATACCGTTGTCCGCTACGGTCACCGTCATTAGCTGGTTAAGGGGGTCATATCCCACCGCGAGACGGATCCGGGGGGTTTCGGCTGCGTCGAGGGCGTCAACCGCATTCTTCACCATATTCATCAAAACCTGTTTTATCTGGCCCGGGTCGATCCTTACTGGTCTTTCATCTTCCAGAAGGCTGACCTCCAGTTGTATCCCCCGCAGGGACAATTGCCCCTTCCAGAAGGAGCCGACCGCACGGATCAGCTGATTCAGTGAGGTCTCTTTCAGAGAGGGTTTCCGGGGCCGGGCAAAGGCCAGGAAATCGGAGACCACCTGGTTCACCTCATCAACCTCCATCTGGACCAGATCCGCATACTCCCGGCAGATCTCGTCCTCGGTCTGAGCGGAAATCAGCTGCATGAACCCCTTGACAGTTGTCAAGGGATTTCTGATCTCATGGACGATGCCCGCTGCCATCTCCCCTAGGACCGCCAGCTTTTCCTGCTGCTGGCTGATTATTTGCTGCTTACGTATTTCGGTGATGTCGGAGCAGATAAATATGGCGCCAATAATCTCCCCATCCACATTGAGTATGGGGGCGGAGTCACAGCGTAGTTCCAGACGCTTGCCGGTAAAGGTGGTGAGGGAGACCTCCCGCGTAAGCTTATGGCCTTGCAGAGTCTGGCGAGTCATATCGTGTTCACTTGACTGCAGCAGGGCGCTCAATCGTTTTATGTCAGTTCCCACCACCAGGCTGGAGGGCATCTCGATTTTCTCTTCCCAAAGCGTGTTGCACATCACCACCCGATGATGGATATCCACCATGACCACCAGGTTGTTAATTGAATTCAGGATGGTCTGGGTCTGCAGCTGGAGGTTGATAATCTCCTGCTCCAGCTTGGCCTCATCCAACCGGCAGATCAGACCATCGTCCTGCAGATTACCGGTGTCCATTTTCAGCTTTATCCGCTCACCCCGCCGGTTGGTGATTTCAATCAGGTTGCGTTTGGATTCCGGATTCCATCCGATCTCCCCCAGCTCCACCCGGGAGAACATGGTGACTACTTCCTGCGCACTCAGGCCAATTAGCTCCCGTAATTCGCAGCCCAGCAGCCGGAGGGCTCTCTGATTGGCAAAGGTCACGGTTGAATTCCGGCTGTAAGTAATTATGCCTTCGGGCAGGTTGTTAAGAACCCGCTCCAGATAATCGCTGGCCCTTTCCTGCCTCACATAAGGATAGGTGAGGGCACTCAGCACGATGCCTCGGAAGAGGCAATAATAAGACATGACCTTCAGCAGGTGACCGAGGATGTTAAAATAACCGACCGGACCTATGATCAGTGTAAAACAGAGCTCACAGGGAACAGAGAAGAGGAGGGCGAAAAAGATATAGCGGTAGGTGAGGAGGTCCCGATCGTTGATCCGGGGCGTGAGTCTCACCAGCGTGACCAGAAAGATAGAGGTGATCAGCAACTCCAGGGCCATCATGATCTCAGTGAAACCCTGTCCTTCTACTACCAACAGGGGGAGATGGGAGGAATAACTGGCGATAAACAGTATCATCGCCAGGGTAAATCCGATGGCCCCGATTAACATGTAGTATTTGCCGATCCGGAAACGAAGGGCCTTGATGGTTACGGCAAAGATGAGGACTGCTTCCATCAATCTGCCGCCCAGCCAGTACCAGTCGGATAGATTGTACGCCCGGAGCGGGTTGGGCTGGGGGTTAATAAAGTAATAAACATGAAATATATCAAAGCCCGCCACCACCAGGAATCCGACCCCGAGCAGCAGGTTAACCGGGGTATTCTGCTCGTAGGTATACCAGATGATGACAAAAGCCGTCAGGGCAATAAATATACAGAACAGCTCACAGACCGAGTGAAAAATGCCGACCCGGGTAAACCAGACCGGAACCAGAATCCACGAAGCCATCAGGCAAAAGAACAATGCCCCTGTAAATT
>DCTH01000257.1:0-1792 GCA_002329495.1 Syntrophothermus sp. UBA1445
GGGTTTGGCATTCATTGACGGCAGGAATGTGTTAAAAGGTCGAAAAACCGAAGAGATCTTGGGTTATATTTTCATCATGACCCTGACTCTCGTTCTCGTGTTGGCAGAGGTATTCTTTTACCAGCCCGTGGTACTATCCAAGGTCATCAACATAGTCTTCCGTCCCATCGCCGACCCTATCCTGACATTCCTGCGCCAGCATTAAGGGGAAAGTGAATCATGGGGACTGACCCATGCCCGCCCTTACTGCTCGCATCTGTCCTGGGTCCAGCATATGTCGTCCACTTCCTCAAGCCGCAGAACATCATGGGGGCAGTATTTTGAGCAGATGCCACAGTGGATGCACATTACTATTTTTTCATGGGCCGGGTTCAAAATGATATAACCCACCGGGCAGGCCNNAATTTGACCCCGCCACCAACCCGCGGAACCAGAGCCTCATAGGGACAGGCCTCGGCGCAGGGGGGATTCTTGCAGGCCCGGCAGATATCAGCTGTCAGTTTGCTCTGCAGACCGCCCCGGGTCTTGATCCTGATAGCTGCGTACTGAGGAGAAAAAGACTTCATGACCTCACGGGCGCAGGCAAAGCTGCAAGAGTAGCAGGCGATGCACTTGCCCATGCGGGGAGCGGATAATACCTTAGCCAAAACTCATGCCCTCCTTTTCTGTACCCCACGACTGTTTAGCAAAGATGTCAAGCATTTCGGCAAACCGGTTCTGCTCCAGAAGGCCCTGCGCGGTAGGGATACTAAACAGGCGGGATGGCACGGTGACCCTGGCGGGATCAAGCCCCATCCTGCGGTTCAATCCCTGTTGTAAGTGGTAGAGATCATAAGACTTTATCTTAAGCTGACGCGGGCTCAGTTTATACCCCAGTGTCTTTAAAGCCCGACTGACGGTCTGTAGATCGTAAACCTGATGTATCAGCCGGCACAGCCCTAGGGAGTTGTTAAGACAGTTCCCAGCCTGCTCAGCAATCAGGTTGCTGACCATCCGGTTTGGTTCCGGATTGGACCGGGTGGGCAAGGGATGGACAAATTCCGGCTGCGGGAACCCCAATGCCAGGGACAGAAAGCTGTCGTAACCGGTATGGAGTCCGGTGGTAGCGCGGCGGTTAATCTCGGTGACATAATCCCTTCCGCCCCAGCGGTCTGCAGCTGCCGTGGCTCCCAGTGCCAGATCACGGTATAGAGGTGTTTCTCCACCGACCAGACCATCCACAGCGTGAAGGTAGCCCTCTACATAACCGAAAGCTACCGGAGATCCGGTCTCCTTCTCTGTGACCAGCCCTTGTTCAAAGGCTTCAGTCAGCCAGCCCAGGGCCGCACCGGACGCCAGAGGGTCAAGGCCGTACCCTGAAACCTTCTCCCACAAAGCCCAGAAATCATCTGGGGTTTGGAGTCCCAGCTGTGAACCCAGTGCATAGACGGTTGCAAAGTCATAGGGCAGGTGGGATTCCTCATACTCCATGCTGTCACTGCCGAACATGCGTCGGTAGTGACCGACATGAATGCACCCAATGGGACAGCCGGTACATGATAACTGCCGGACCAGGTGTTTTTCACCCAGGGATTGAGCTGTAAATGAAGGAAGCCCGTCGAATCGGGACAGGAGTGAATTTCGGCTCGGCAGGGCCATCAGCGACTGCATCTTCTCCAGGTTCACTGCGGTACCCAGGCTATGCAGCAGGGGCATCAATTCACTGTGGACCAGCCGGTTATGGATGTTTTCAAAAACCTCCCGGTATCCGGGGACCGATGTGTCAGGTATCGGCAAGTTACGGTCCCCATAG
>DCTH01000257.1:1857-17527 GCA_002329495.1 Syntrophothermus sp. UBA1445
CGCAAGCCTAAAGATGGCTCCAGTTCGTAAAGCTCCCGCAGGCACTCCTCGGTTCCCGTTCCATAAAGAGGATCAGCTTTCTTGATATGGACAATGCGGGGACCAACAGTTATCCTGACCGGGCGGTCAGCGCGGCCTTTGATAACCAGGGCATTGAGATTAGCCAGAAACATGGCCGCCGCCAGGCTTCCCCCGGCAAAACTCTCACCCAGATAACCGGTCAGAGGTGAGCGAAATACCGCGGCCACCTGGGTCGCGGACGGGAAATAGGAGGCCAGGGTTCCGCGCGCGAATATGATGGGTTGTTCCGGGTCCAAAGGTTCCCTATTCAGGTGTACCTCTTCCGCGAGCAGCTGGCATCCCAGACCGGTTCCCCCCATGAAAGGGGACAGGTCAGTCCGGTCCTTGATTTCAAAGGTCCGGCTGGAAAGATCAACATACAATACCCGTGTCACATCTTGATTCAATGCTGTTTCACCCCGGTTCATCTTATGTATTTATTATTGCATTCTCGTAATTCGATTATCCTATGGGGTATCCTGATGTTTCCCATAGAAAGGACTAGGGCTTAACAATTAACCAAACAAACCAGTTTCTCATACTATATGAAAGGCATGGAAAGGGGGTGGATAAGTGGCTATAACTAAGAGCGAATTAATCTGTGATCTGAAGGAATTTATTCAGGATGAACTCACGGACAGTGTATACTACCAGGAACTGGCCCGGATGGCGCCTACCCGCATGTCACAGGAGCTTCTGATGGAAATGAGCCGCGATGAAAAAATGCATGCCGAATGGTACATGAAGGAGTATTGTCGGCTGACTGGTCGGAAATACAAACCCGATCCGGTTCCGCCACCAGTAATATGTAATTATGAACAGGCTTTAAAGCAAAGAATACTGGAAGAAACCAATGCCTATGAGGCATATGGCAAGGTATACCAGTCTGTCTGTGACCCTGGTTTGCGTCAATTGTTTTGGAATACCCGAACCGATGAAGCACAGCATGCCATGAGAATTCCCATTTTACTTCACGAGATGGGAGTCGATTGTGATATTAAGGTTTCGCATTACTCAATGATTGATTGATATGCAGCCTTTCACAACCTGTATTGAGGGGCTAAGCACCACTAGCCTGGCCCCTGTTTTTTTGACGGAATCCAGATCAGGGCATGATGGGACCGCGGACAAAGTATCCTACCAGACCCACAGTGATCATAACGCTGATTACCAACGCCCAGTAGGAGTACCAGAAATCATCCTTAAACATTTAAGAACCCCTCCTCATTGACGGTTATAGTTTTTGTAACTGAATATTCCTGCAATTGGCGGGAATTTCCTCCCAGTAAAAGGGATGAATAGAAGAAAATTTATGAAATGTTGATCTTTTTCATAATAGATTGGGAGGACAAGACATATATAAATGTAAAAAAAGGCATCAATTGGTTATATGACGTGGATTTGAGGTAATAATAAGTACCGAATCAATATTAAACGGCAAGACCGTTTTAGAGGAGGATGTATTATGGGCAAGACCAAAGCCAACAAGCGCCCGCCCGTGTGGGAGATGGTTAAGAAGGCCGTGGAATCCATGAATGGGGAGGCCAGCTACAAAGACATTAAAGAATATATCTGGCAGCACTATGGAGAGGTAAAAGAGAGGACCATCAACTGCCAGATAATAATTTGTAGTGTCAACCAGAAGTCACGGGTTTATTATCCGGCCAATCGTAAACCACGCAACTGTAACACCAAGTACGATTTCCTTTATACCCTGGGGAACGGTCNNCAAACCGGAGGAACACGGTGCCTGGGGAATAGTGGAAGAGGGAGACCGACTGGTCGTAAAGCGAGTTGATGGAGTTCTGCTGGACGAACAGCCCGTGACCAGAAAAGCCGGGAGGAAAAAATCCGCTGCCATACCTGAAGCCTCCCCGTCAAGGATGGGAGAAGATCAGAACTATGTCAGTGGTTCGTTTCCCCAGGTACGGGAGGTCCTATATAATAACCTGGCCCTGGTGGGCAAGAACCTGCGAATCTACACGGATCCCTCAGGCAGACAGGGGTTTGAGTACCCAACCGAGGTAGGGATTATTGATATTCTGGCCACCGATCCGCACCATCGCCTGACAGTTATGGAATTCGCCGAAGAGGTTACCCCTGAGGTGCTGAGCCGCATCCTGGGATATATGGGTTGGGTGCGCCGAAACCTGACACCGGGCAAAGATGTTAAAGGCATGATCTTCACTAACCATATCGAAGAGTCCATGCTGTTATCAATATCTGAGGTGCCGGGGATCGAAGTGTACCAGCTTAGGATGTCACTGGAAGTAAACAAGATGTCAGCCTAAACGTTTAGGTAAATAAAGAAGAACTTTCAAAAGAGGTTGTCTTGGAATCTTAAAAGGAGAGACCGGGCAGCCTC
The DNA here is from genome assembly GCA_002329495.1 of Syntrophothermus sp. UBA1445. Classification (GTDB taxonomy): domain Bacteria; phylum Bacillota; class Syntrophomonadia; order Syntrophomonadales; family DTU052; genus DTU052. Next base: position 4,283 of record DCTH01000257.1, read on the forward strand.
TTAATTTTGTGGAAGCACGGGCCTCTTGCTTTAATTGTGAGGTATCCAGGGTTGTTTATGCGACGATCTCCCCTGGTGACTATATGCTATGGATACTGCTATCAGAACACCGGTTTAGTGCTTAATGGAAAGGTGATGGGGAAGAAATAATTGTAGTTCTGGAGCAGCTCCCTGGAAGCATTTTACCCCTAACCCCATTGTGAGCGTAATTCTGAACACTATTTATGGTGGCGGAAGTTCGAATTGAGACGGCGCCAGGGTTCATCAATTCTCTGCCGCTCAGTATTGACCCCGGCGAACATGTCGCCCTTCTGGATCAACCGGGGCGGTACGGTGATGATATTGAAATCACCCGGTTGACTCTCGCGCAACTCTTCCCAGGTAATCGGTGTCGATACCGGGGCACCCGGACGCGGACGCACACTGTAGACGGAACAGACCGTCTTGCCCTGGATGTTTTGCAGGTAATCAACATATACCTTTCCTGCCCGGTCCTTGACTTTTCTGACTACGGTAGCCTTCTCCGGAATCAGGGAGACTACCGCTTCGGCAATACGGCGCACAAAATCCCGCAACTCATCGTAGGTGTAATTGTTCATAATCGGAACAACTATATGAAGGCCGGTGGCACCGGAGGTTTTAAGAAAGAAACGGATCTTGAGAAAGTCCAGGACCTCTCGTACCACCTCGGCTACGTCACGTACATCATCAAAGGTAGCACCCTCTGAGGGATCGAGGTCAAAGACCACAAAATCAGGACGGTCGAGGCTTCCCACCCGCGACATCCAGGGATGCAGTTCAATGCAGGCCTGATTGGCCAGCCATACCATAGTGGCCAGGTTATCACACACCACAAAGTTCAGGTAGCGGTCGGAATGGGATGAGTACCAGGGGTAGGTGTTGACCCAATCAGGGGTACCTTCCGGTGCATTTTTCTGATAAAACCATTTTCCCGCTGCACCCGAGGGATAACGGGTGACCACCAGGGGGCGCTCAGCCAGATGGGGCAAGAGGTAAGGGAACACCTGGACATAGTAATTGATGAGGTTTCCCTTGGTATAACCCTCATCCTCCCAAAAGACCTTATCCAGATTGGAAATGGAAACCTCCTGGCCCTGTACCTTAACAGTCTCTCTGCTCTTGACTGGCATAGCTGACATCTCCTTTCAAGTCTAAAGGTGACGAGTGAATCACGGGGACTGTCCCCGTGATGCAATTTGCAGTACCTGCTTGATGACCGGGGAGCGCAGGTGGGTTTCCTCGGTCCATTCCGCATATTCGACGATAGCTTGATGAACTGGCGTAACCCAGGTTACTCCGGTTTTCTTCGGGGGATTTACAAACGGTGGCGAACTGGTCTGTTCCTCCAGGAGGGCCTGGGTTAGACGGGCCCACTGATCCTCCTTCAGTCCGGAACCGGCCCGCCCCACATACAGGAACTGGTCCTGATCGAAAACACCCAGGAGCAGCGAGTTGGCGTTCTGGCCTCGCCAGGTAAAACCACCGATGAAACAGGTGAGGAGAGGGCGGTTCTTGATCTTCTGCCAGAGGCGGCTCTTACCTCCTGGAATGTAGCGACTGTCCTTAACCTTGGCCACCACCCCCTCCAGCCCCATCCGCTGTACTTCGGCAAATAAAGCTTTTCCTTCGGTAAAATTCTCCACCAGGTGAAAAGGGGGAGCAGCTTGGGAGAATAGATCCTCCAGGATCTCATGGCGCTGATTCCAGGGGAGACCCGTGGTTGATTGGAGCCGGTAGTAGAGTATGTCAAATACCATATACGATATAGGAATGGTATGGATCAGCGAAGAGACGGCCCTGGCCGAGCCGGCGCGATCACGGCGCATAACGGTGGGGAAGCTGGGTTTGCCGTCCTTTAGAGCGATGACCTCACCATCAATAATAACCGGGTGTTTAACCAGGTTGCTCAGGGCCCGCAGTTCCGGATACTGTAGGTCGCGGTTATGCAGACGCCGATTCTGCAGGGTAACCTCAGCCCCGTTATAGAAGGTGAGGATCCGCACCCCATCCCATTTAACCTGAAAGACATGGTCCTCGCTGTCAAAGGCCTGGTCACATTTAACTGGTTCCATAGGGGGGATGGGCGGAGAGGGGAAGCCTTGGCTCACGTTCCCACCTTGGCCTTCTTGGGCCGGGTTTTCTTGCGCTCTTTTTCGGCCATCTTGACGCTCTGTTTCAAGGCATCCATCAGATCCACCACATTGGCGGTGGGGGCTTGCGGCGAAACCTCTACTTCCTGACCCGCAATCTTGGCCTCGATCATCTCCTGGAGGGCCTCGCGGTAGCGGTTCTGATACTGATCAGGCTCAAAATCGGTGGAGAGGTTTTCAATCAGGCTGATCGCCATCTTGGTTTCATTCTCATGCACTTTAACGTTATCACCGGGAAGCGACAGCCCGGCGTAGGACCGTACCTCATCCGGATAGAACATGGTTTCCATCACCAGGACCCGGTCTTTCACCCGCACTGTGGCCAGGGTCTCTTTGGTCCTGATTACCACCCGGGCAATAGCTACCTTGCCGGTAGCTTCCATCGCCTGCATCAGCAGGGAATAGGCCTTGGCCCCCCCGTCCCCGGGTTCCAGGTAATATGATTTATCGAAGTACACGGGATCCACCTGCTTTAAGTCCACAAAATTCAGGATATCCACCGACCGGGTGGATTCCAAAGGAATGCGGGCGAAGTCCTCCTCGTTCAATACCACAAAGCGCCCTTTTTGATACTCATAGCCATACACAATTTCATGGTTTTCCAGATCCTTGTTACAGGTGGAACACCGTTTCTGGTACTGGACCGGAGTCATACACTCCTGGTGCAGGTAGCGGAACTTCAGGTCCTTCTTTTCGGTTGCCACGTACAGCTTGACCGGGATACTGACCAGGCCGAAGCCGAGAAAACCCTTCCATAAAGAACGCATTATTCATCCCCCTTGTTGACTATATCTTTCAGTATTTGCGCAAGATTATACGGTCACCAGAAGTTGACAGGGATTTTGAATATGTTGTGAAAAAGTCCAGTGCGGCGACCGTTGGGTCCGAACCCTGCAACACCCTGCGAAATCGAGGGCGGAAAGCAGCCGAGCGACAGGAGGTCGCGAGATAAGTCTTTGAGGCATGGATGCCGATTTGACGGGGTGCTGCTTGGAGCCCGAGATAAGCAGTTGGTGTTGCCAATGAGGACCCGGGAAGCAAACGGACTTTTTGACCGACTATTTAGAAGACGGCGGATAAAGGCCGGGGCTCTGCCCCGGCTAGTAGGTCATTAAAGCTGGTTGATAATCTGCTGCATCTGTTTAACACTGCCTTCCGCCTGCGATGCAGTCTGGGTAAGAATGTTTTTGGCCTGAATGTTGGTGGTATGGTTGGCGGCCTGCCGGATGTTCGAGGCTGCGGTCTGCAGACTCTGCATGGATTGCTGCACCAATTGCTTGGCGTCCATATCCTATCACCTCCTCACGAATTATCATGGATTTCATGGTTCGGGTTTATGCAGGCCATGAAGTTGTCCCGGAATGATTCTATAATTAGAACCAGGAGGTATGCCGGTGATGAACAAATACATCCTGGAACATGTCGGTTATACGGTTGCGGAACCTAATAACGGCAAGAGTCATGAAATCCTTAAGGACATAAACCTTACCATTCCGGAGGGGAAAATCTTAACCATAACCGGTCCGTCAGGATCAGGCAAGAGTACTCTCCTGTCGCTCCTGAACCTGATGCGGGATGCCACCACCGGACGCATCTTTCTGGATCAGGAGGATATCAGGCAGCTTGATGTGTTGGAATTAAGAAGAAGAGTGGGCATGGTATTTCAGAAGCCTTATCTCTTCAGGGGAACCGTGGAGGATAATGTTCTCCTGGGTCCGCGTCTGCGGGGGGTGAACCCCAGCAGTACTCCGGGGCTGCTGTTGGAAAGGGTGGGGCTTGACCCCTCCATGCTGCAGCGGGAGGCTACCAGTCTATCCGGGGGTGAACAGCAGCGGGTAACCCTGGCCCGGACCCTGGCCAACGGACCTGAGGTGCTCTTGCTGGATGAGGTTACCGCCTCCCTGGACAGTGACTCAGCTCATTTTATTGAAGGCCTGGTGCGGGAGCTCAGCCAGGTTCAGGGTATGACAGTGGTCTGGGTTACCCATGACCGGGAGCAGGTAGAACGGGTGGGGGATAATAACGTGGTGCTGGTTGACGGCCGCCTGCTGGATGGGGGTATGGTGATATGACCTACTTTTCTCTGTTATTGGCCTTATCATTTGTACTGGTGGCAGTGGTGATCTCGGTCAAGGAGGACCTGGATCTGGAACGGGACCTCTTGATCGGGACGGTGCGCGCCTTTGTTCAATTATTGATCATCGGTTATGTGCTGAAGATCATCTTCGATCTGGAAAAATGGCCTTACATAGTCCTGCTGCTCATGGTTATGGTCCTGGTGGCCGCCCGTAACGCTGAGAAGCGGGGCCAGGGGATTCGCAATGTATTTTCCATACTGCTTTTGGCCATCGGAGCCGGCGAACTGGTGACCATGGGCATTATGCTGGGGCTGCAGATAATCCCCTTCCAGCCGCAGTATGTCATACCCATCAGCGGGATGATAATTGGTAACTCCATGGTAGCCTCGGCCTTAACTTTAAACCGCATCAAAGCGGAGATAGAAAGCCGCCGGGAAGAGATTCTGGTTCTTCTGGGGCTGGGAGCTACTGCCCGCCAGGCGTCAGGGTCTTCGCTGCAGGCCGCGCTTAAATCCGCCATGATTCCAACCGTCGATTCACTGAAAACTGTAGGACTGGTCCAGCTGCCGGGGATGATGACCGGACTNNAACGGACTCATTATCGGGGGAGTCAGCCCGGTTGAGGCGGTTAAGTATCAAATAGTGGTGATGTTCATGTTGACTTCTGCTGTTTCCTTAACCTCCATGGTGGTCGCCTTCTTTGCCTACCGCAAGTTCTTTACCGAACGGCACCAGCTGGTGCTTTAGAGGCGGGCTAAGGGACAGTCTTGCTGTTTCTGCAAACTGTCCCCGGTGTCTCACTTTCCACCCGATAGAGCTTAGTATTTCTTTATCGTAAGAGACCTGCCCGATTGGATGAGATCGTCTTCCAGAGGTTTCAGGAGCTTATCAATGGCATCAGCTGAGGTGCGGAAATTCGCATTAAACGCTACCCTCCAGTAGCGGCCGCGGCGCGTCAGGTATACTTCATAGTCAGATTTCACCTGGGGAGACATATCAGTTAATGCCCACATCTCGTTGATGGGGTAGTTAAACGGCATAGTACAGTAGCCTTTTAACGCTCCCCAATCCTTGCCCCAGGAGTTTAACGCCAGCCAACGGCTATCCCGGGTCCAGCCCACAATGGCCAGCATGTGAAACCCATAGAGCTTCTCGGTATCCTTGTTGGGCAGGGGCAGATTTCCTCCCTTATAAAAGCTCTCATACACAGAAAAACCGATGCATATTGGACCAAGTTCCATAAGAGCGGTCTTGGCCTCTTCGACGGTATGTATCGCGGTATAGGTTTTGATCCTCTGAGGGAGAGCGTTCTTATTCATCTCGGGGGTGATCTTCTGTGCACAGATCGGATAGGGGTATATACCGGGAAATTCGTCCTCCCGGCAGTCTCCCCGTTTTAGCAGGATACTCAAGGCCTCCCGCGGAATCATACCTTCCCCCTTATAATCTTCGGGTCCCCGCGCGCCATAGATATAGGCAGCTGAAAATTTGGTAAAACGCTGGCGTTCTTTGTATTCCTGCATCTCTTTTATGGCTTTCAGGGCAAAGGCCACACAGGCCCCGACGTCTCCTTGATCGTATGGTTCCGGTACCAAATAGGGGTAGGTGTATTCTGCCGGGAAAGCCTTTTTTACAGCGGTAATCCTGGTGAGTTTATAGTCCCGATAGTCCTGGGGACTGGGTACCACACCCAATTGGCGCTGATGATAACTCATGTCTTTTCTCCTTAACAGATCAGTATCCGGGTTGGGTCAGGCCTGACGCCAATTAACCGTATAGGATGTACATAGGCCTGGCCCTGGGTCAAAAAGGTAAAAAGCCGCATTTCATGCGGCTTTTCCACAGAATTTTAGACTCCACAAGGCTCATCGAAGAGAATGAACAGTACCAGTACAATCAGGATCAACCACAGCAAGTTATTGCCCATGAAAAAGTTCCGCAAAATGCCTTCCCTCCTTAACTTTTTGTGAGGAGTCAACAACAGGAGCTGCTGGTTCTGTTAAACCCCCGTAGTATGATCTCCCTTAGAATGGTGTTGCTGAGCGCTGCATAATAACTGCCAGGATTCGACTGAAGCTGTTATCTGGTATATGTTATGAGAGAAAAAGTAAGATGGTTACTAATTTTGTTATTGAATAATGGAACTTTAGTTACCGGTTTTGCGCAGAGCAGACAGTTAGATGGGGAAAGCTGGTTCATATATCGACAACGGCTACGACACCGAGGCGGTTCAGAAAATCAGGAGGCCTGCGACTTTTTCCCCGGGAGGGGAATTAGTCACAGACCTCCTGGGTCGGCGGAGAGAGTCAACCGCTTACATGCTGCTCTCGCGCACAGATTCCAGGGAATCACCAGTCTCGGACCTACCCTTGCTGCCCCCCAGCGAGGACAGAATTCCCAGGATTGACATCAGTGTCTGAGGATTGATGTCTGGCATGTTGGCACTGCCCTTTTTGTTACTTAAAGCGCCCATCAGGGTGTTCAACAGATCACCTTCGGGGCTGTGGGAACCGGTCATCATCGGTAAGTGCTCGCCGCGGGAAGAATGATGGCTTAGCATGTTGATTATTCCCAACAGGTTGGTCAAGGCCAGGATGCCTATCATCTGGTAGGCATCGAGTTTATCTGTTTTGTTGGGAGCGGTTACTTCGTATATAATATTTAATAGCAACTTCTGAAGTGTTGGACTTTGGTCCATGTTTGATCCTCCTTTCCGGGTTAGATCAGTTTTATGGCCCGGGCGGTTTCCTCTAGCATCTTGTTGCGGGAGCTTTTTATGGCCTGATTGAGGGCTTCAACCAGGCTTGCTTTGAGAGCCCCGGCTTTGGTGGGATCAAGCAGGCGATTATCGATAACCAGATCAGTGATCTCCTGTTGATAGTTGATTACTGCTGTAACCAGGCCATTTTTGGAAGTAGCGCTGAGTTTGTTCTTTTTCAGATTTTTTTCGAGAGAGTCCTTGATGCGGTCGGCATCAGGGAACATTTTCAGTAGGTCATCCTTGTTCAACTTGTCACCTCCTTTTGGGGGAACTAAAGTTGTAACATTATATTCAAATAGTGCTCATTTTGTTTATTGTTTTAATAGAGGGGGTGTCACGGTGACCGAATTGGTTGAATTGGTAAAAAAAGAGTTCATTCGTACCGGATTGTGGGTAGCAATTGCGATAGTTGCTGCTGCTGGCATAGCATACCTCTGGAAGTAGCCGGTGTGAAGGCGCATCCTGTGACAGACCTGGGGTTAACGAATTTTACGAGCAGTGCATATACTTTGTCAGGATGCACAATCTGATCAATAATGCCCTGAATAAATTGCGAAAGGCAGGTGTGAAACCTGCGTTTCTGGCAGCTTGGGTTTTGAATACTGCCTCCGGGGTCCCCTGGTAAGGGTTGGAACTTAACCCAGGGAGAAGGGTTTTGCAATAGTCCTGTGGTGGTACGAATTGATCCGACTCTCCCCGGTGCCGATGATCGAAAACCTGGTGGTTAAATCGGCTAAGCTGCCCGTTCTGTGGTCGAAAGAACGCCTGACTGTACGAAGTACAGGTAGGGGAAACCAGGTAATCTAATTTGTCAGTTTTAAAGTTTGATGCCGGTAATTTTGAGGAAGAGGTTTTGAAGTCAGACCAGCCCGTGCTGGTTGATTTTTGGGCCTCCTGGTGCGGGCCCTGCAGGGCGGTCAGCCCGGTAGTGGAGGAACTCGCCCAGGCCTATTCGGGACGTATCAAAGTTGGTAAGGTTAATGTTGATGAAAACCGCGATCTGGCCAATCGTTACCGCGTGATGAGTATCCCTACCCTGGCGATTTTCAAGAACGGGGATGAGGCCCAGCGTACCGTAGGCTTTCAGGGCAAACAACAGCTGGCGCGTTTCGTAGAGGATAATCTGAAATAACCTGGTTCTCCCGGGAACCTTTCTAACAGTGTACGCCGGCAAGACCACTTAAATAACACCTCGAACCGAGATTGATTACTGTGGAAGCTTCTCCTCGGGCAATAGAATCTTTTGCGCTATCGATACCAAAGGCTCAAGCATCATTTCCAGATGTTTGAGCCTTATTCACGTGCAAGTCTTACGATTTCGGGGACACCATACTAAACTGCAAGCAATTTAGTATGGTGTCCCCGAAATATTTCTAACACCTTGAACCCGGATTGATCAGGCAAGGTGGGGACGGTTCTTTACTTGCGCGGTCACGCGCAAGTAAAGAACCGTCCCCACCTTGCCCCTTTTATGCCTTTGGTTTCCGGGGGTCATCCTTCTCATACTGCTGTTTTAACCATTCCAGGAACTCCTGCACCTGGGATTCGTGGCCGTTGTTGGTGGGTTGGTAGAAAGTTGGTCGCTCCAGGCCGGGGGGCAGGTAGTCCTGTTTTACATAGCCCCCGTAAGAGGGAGGGTACAGGTAGCCCTTGCCTTTCCCCAGGAGGTGGGAACGGGAATGGGAGTTGTCAGCGATGTGTGCCGGGACCTGGAGTGAAGGGAGTTGGCGCACATAATCCAGGGCCATATCAATCGCCACCTTGCTGCGGTTGCTCTTGGGTGCCGTCGCCAGATAGATGGTAGCCTCAGCCAGGGGAATCCGGGCCTCCGGGAGTCCGATCAGCTCGGTGGCATGGAAAGCTGCAACTGCTACCAAGAGTGCCTGGGGATCGGCCATCCCAATGTCCTCCGCAGCATGGATCACCAGGCGGCGGGCGATGAAGACCGGGTCCTCGCCTCCGTGGATCATGACCGCCAGCCAGAACAGGGCGGCATCAGGGTCGCTGCCCCGGATGCTTTTGATGAAGGCCGAGATGGTGTCATAGTGATGGTCGGCCTTTTTGTCATAATTGATATAGAAGTGACCCGCAGTATCCCGGATATCCTGAGCCTCCAGGACAATGCTCCCGGATGCTTGGCTCCGGATTTCACAGGCGGTCTCCAGGATATTAAGCGCCGTCCGGGCATCGCCCTTGGAACGGGCGATAATCTCCTGCAGAGCCTCTTCGCTGAGGGAAACGTCCCGAGCCCCCAGTCCCCGAACCGGATCTTTTAACGCCCGCCTGACCAACTCCTCGATCTCCCCTGGTGTGAGCGGATTCAGGACATAGATCTTCATCCGTGACAGCAAGGCCGAGTTAAGCTCATAGAGCGGGTTTTCCGTCGTGGCCCCGATCAGGGTAAACAATCCGCTTTCCACAAAGGGGAGCAGCACATCCTGTTGGGACTTGTTAAAGCGGTGCACCTCATCCACAAAGACCACCGTCTTCTGGCGGTAGTAGTCCCACCGCTGCTGGGCATCCCGGGCAATGTTCCGTAGTTCGGTAACCCCGCTGGTTACTGCTTTCAGGTATTCGAAATGGGATTTGGTCTTTTCCGCCAGCAAGAGGGCCAGGGTGGTCTTGCCCGACCCCGGCGGGCCATAAAGGATAAAGGAATGGAGGCGGTCCTCCTCGATGATCCGGCGCAAGGGCCCCTGCTCCCCGACCAGGTGTTCCTGTCCCACGTAATCAGTCAGGTCAACCGGACGCATCCGGAAAGCCAGCGGCCCGCTGTTTTCCCTACGCTCGTTATTCTCAAACAGATTCAACTGTTGATTCACCTCCAAATGCATCACGGGGACAGTCCCCATGATGCAAAATGAATCACGGGGACTGTCCCCATGATTCATTCAGGCCGCTGCTGAAGTAGCTGCCGTTGTGCAGAACGAAGTGGACCCGGTAGGCGTCAGTATCCTGGTGGGTGCAGTGCCGCAGCAAGTACTCGATCTCACCGGGGTCAGTGACCCGTACACAGTTGTCCGAGTTCTCCAGTTCCCGGAGGTACTCCTCGGTGTCGATGTCGCGATGCGTTACTGAAATCCGAACCTTACCGTCGTTTTCCGTAACCGGCACTTTCTCGATCAATGCGTACTTGATATCTTCTGGCATCACCCGGGCATTCCTATACTCACCCACATTCCGGAGCCATTCCTCGAAGAAAACATACGATTTCTCCCACGACAGGCGCAGGCGTTTGCCTTCGTTCAGCAGCAGCGTAACCTCAGACCAGGGCGGACAATTCGAGGTCATCTCCTCATAAGTCTGGGAGCGGGCATCCGTCTGCAGGGCCCCCACCGCCTGCAGGATCAAGGCCGGGTCCGTAATCTTGGTGTTCCGGCCAACCTCACGGGCTGAAATCAGAATCATATCGACCTGCCGGGGTGAGATGTTCAGGATGTCATAGACCATCTTCTTATGCTCCTGCGACTCCAAGATCGGTTTGGCCTGGGCTGCATACCGCGCAACCGGCACCCAGTACTGCCGGTAAACCGTTTGGCCATTCTCCAGTTGGTAAGCCAAACACCAGTTACGATACCGGGTTGAACGATCCCGATTGTGGAGCAGCGCCTTTTCGATCTTCCGATTAGCGACTATAGCCTGATGCAACTCATGTATAGCCGCCAGGTTTTCGGCGTTGCGGTAAACCATCGTCACCTCGCGCTGGTAGTTGTCATTATCGGCCTCCACCAAGTAGGGGGAAGGAACCGTTTCCCTGGCTTTAAGCCGATAAAAACTTCCGTCCAGATAAACACTCTTCACCTCTTCTAAGGGGGGAATCCGCTTCTCATAACCAGTAACATCATAGTACAGCCCGGCAATCAGCAGTATAATCACCAGCGAGTACAGTAGATAATTACGTGCCACCCGCAAGCGGAATATGTCCAAAGATTTGTTTACCAGGATCAGGCTCAGAATATAGCTCAGAATCGAACCCAGGAAGTACCCAAAATAAGTCCAGCCCATACTGTCCTGAGACTGATTGAAATAGGTGCCCACCAGGAGCATTCCGCAGAACGTAAACCCCCACACAAAAACCGGGTGCAAGGTCCGGAAGGCCAGGGCGTTACCGGCGTTTTCTGACGGGCGCCGGCGATAGAAAAACCGGCCCAGCAGGTATAGAATGATACAGCAGAGGAGATAGACGGCTACCTCCGCCCCGGAAAAAGGCTGGTTATAACTAATACGCATCAGTGGCGACAGCTTTTCGAGGTTGTTGGACAGAAAATCAAAAGGCAGACCGAAGACAAAGTTCTGCAGATTCTGCCACACCAGAAGCGTAAGCCCCGCTGGCAACAGCAGCATTATGTAAGTTAAAGCCCCCTGTACGGTTGACATGCCGCTGATCATACCCACAGCCACACTGCAGGTAAACAACAGCAGGTTAAAGACCAGGGCTATGCCCAGCCAGACTAAAACCTCCTGCCCCTTGACGTATTCAATACCCAGACCCTGCAGAACCACCCATGACACCAGCGAGGTTATAATTACGGGCACAAATAACAGGAGAACTCCGGCCGTCAGGTGGGTGTTATACAGGGTCTCCCGTCTGACCGGCAAAGCGTGCGCCAGATCGGCAGAATCTCCCGACTGCAGGTAGCGGAACAGGAAGATGCCGGTAAGCACCGGTACGGATAGCCAAAATAATACCTGCAGGGGGGATTGAAAGCTCAGTATCTGCGAGTAAGGATAATAGTGAATAGCCTGGCGGCTGTAAACCATCACAATCTGTAAAGGCACGCTCAGGAGCAGACCCAGCAGATAAGCGGCTCCGATCCAGCCGTATCTCTTTAAATCATGGCGCAGTATCCCGGTGTTAATAAATGATGTTTTGGAGCTCATAACCGCTATCCCCCATTTCATGAATGAAGATTTCCTCCAGGGTGAGGGGCAGGATATCCAGAATCGCCGGGCCATACTGCTGGAGACGGCCCATAATCTCCTGATGGTTGCCGCGCAGGATCAATATATGTACACTGCCCCGCTTTTCCTGGTAAAGGGGATTTATATCCGTGTAAAATCCGGATGGCACTTCCCCGGAGAATGCCACCTGGACCTTGTGAACGTCCGCCTTCAGATCATCCAGCTCCCGCTCGATCAGCATCCGGCCCTCATGCAGGATCCCGATATAGTCACACAAATCCTCCAGCTCGTAGAGGTTGTGGGAGGAGATGATAACCGTCATATCCCGTTCCGCCACATCCTGAACGATGCGGTTCTTCACCCGCTGCCGCATCACCGGATCCAGCCCGTCCAGGGGCTCGTCCAGGATCATAACTTCGGGCATCATGGCGAACCCCAACCAGAAAGCCACCTGCCGCCGCATCCCCTTGGAAAGGGTCTTGATCCGCCGGTTGATCTCCATGTTGAAGACCTCCTGCAGGTTCAGGAAACGCTCCTGGTTCCAGGTGGGATATATGCGGCGGTAGTAATCCGCCATATCCTGAATGGTGTAATTGGTAAAAAAATAAAGATGGTCGGGAATGAAAAGCATTTTGGCTTTAACCTCGGGATTCTCAAACACGGGGGAGGAACCGATGGTTATGCTGCCGGAATCCTCCCGGTAGATTCCTGCCAGAAGCTTTAAGAGCGTAGTCTTGCCCGCACCATTGGCCCCCACCAAACCATAAATCGAGCCTTTTTTAACCGATAAGGTGACCTCTTTTAAGGCCTCCAGATCGGCGAAACACTTGCTGACATTGGCGACCTCAATCATCCTGTGGATGCCCTCCCTTCGAGTCGAAAATCTGATCTTCAATGATGGAACTGATCTCCTGGTAGTTCATGCCCAGATAACGCAGTTCGGAGACGACTCTCCTCAATTCCTGCCGTAGTCGATTAAGGCGTGCCGGCTGATCGCTGGGAGCAGTAGGCCTGACAAAGTGCCCCTTCCCGGGCACCGAGTAGACAAACCCCTGGTGTTCCAGTTCCCGATAAGCCTTCTGCACCGTGTTGGGGTTGACGGTCAGTTCACCAGCCAATACCCGCACCGGCGGCAGTTGCTCGTCAGGCTTCAAGACCCCGCTGATGATCAGCTCCTTGAACCGATCCACCAGCTGCTCATAGATCGGAGTCCGGCTGCGGAAATCAAGTTCAAACATCATATCCCCCCTTCCGTACCACGCGTACTACGATAAATAATACACACAAGACAATTTCAGGTCAACAAATGAATAAGGGGGCAAGTCGGGGACGG
>DCTH01000257.1:17573-18502 GCA_002329495.1 Syntrophothermus sp. UBA1445
GGTCAGTGTATGCGTTCTGATGAGGTGCGACTACCAGCGCCGACTGGTGATCTTGGTACTCCAGTTGTTGCCGTTGTTGTTGTCCCAGTTGCTGGCCGAATCCTTGAAGCAAATATTTAACATGTCTCCGGGTTCCACCTTTACATGGGCCACAAACCGGTCACCCTGTCGGCTCATCTCGATATCCTCGATGTTAGACCATTTTCCCAATCCGTAGCCGACATGGGCATAGATCCGGTCTGCACCGCTGTTCGCCAGCAGTCCAGAATAAGATACGGAGACACTATCCCCAGCAGCCGGGGGAAAAGGATCAATTGATACTCCTCCAGAGAAACTGACTTTTGACAAGTGTTAACGCCTCCCTTCCATAAAGATTCGCTATTAGTTTGGCACTGCAGGTTTACGTTATCCTTAATATTAATAGCAATCCAGGCAAGCCCTGGTATCGGGACAGACTATAATTAACATATGGTATGAGGGGAGGCATTCGGCATGTGGCAATGGTTGTCGGTACTGGGAGCGGTGCTGATATTGGCTGCTTTTGCACTCAGTCAGACCGGACGGGCCGATCGTGAGGACCGGTTGTATAATCTGCTGAATCTTGTGGGATCCGCCATTCTCGCGGTTATCGCCATCCGCGAGGTTCAGGCAGGATTCATAATTTTGGAGGGCGTCTGGGCAGTCTTGAGCCTGTATGCCCTGATACGTTTTCGGCCGCAACGCCCGTAAACNNAAAGAACCGTCCCCACCTTGCCCTGGCATAATGAGATGAGCTCACTGGCAGCGAGAAGCAGGTGGCCTGGGTCAGCCCAGCGGCCAAGCCTTATTGATATAATGAGTGTGGGTTAACATACGAGAGGAGATAGTATTATGAAGGTTTTATGCATTAACGGCAGTCCCAGGGAGCATGGCAATACCGGCACGATCCT
>DCTH01000113.1:0-156 GCA_002329495.1 Syntrophothermus sp. UBA1445
CGTTCACCAAGTATAGCTGATTTACCAGGCTGAACATGGATGACGCAGTTCTCCTGGATGTTTGATCCATTGCCAATGATAATAGGACCAAAATCGCCCCTCAGCACAGAGCAAGCGGCAATGAAACACTCGTCACCGATTTTGACGTCTCCAATT
>DCTH01000113.1:170-4650 GCA_002329495.1 Syntrophothermus sp. UBA1445
TAACCGCATCCGGGTGTATACAACAGTTAACTCCGATTTGAGGGCGTTTACCCTCGAACTCATACATAGGCATCAATTAACACCTCCACAATTTAGAATAGTTACCAATTAAACACGCAGGGGGCAAAACCCTGCCTTGAAGACAAAAGTTTATGGCGACTGGTGAATGGCCATACTTGGTTTAGATAGTTGTTGAAAAAGTCCGTTTGCTTTGGGTCCTCATTGGCAACACCAACTGCTTATCTCGGACTCCAAGCAGCACCCCGTCTAATCGGCATCCATGCCTCAAAGACGGGCTCGCGACCTCCTGTCGCTCGGCTGCTTTCCGCCCTCGATTTCGCAAAGTGTTGCAGGGTTCGGACCCAACGGTCGCTGCACTGGACTTTTTCACAACATATTTGGGACAAGGGTTTTTTGGTTGAAAGGTGGGAAAGGATGAATTCAGAAGATGTAATGCTGCGGGTCATGGACCGGGAGCGGATGGTACGGATTTCAGTGGCTCGGACTACCGCGCTGGTTGAGGAGGCGCGGGTCCGTCAGGACGCATCTCCCACGGCGACTGCTGCTCTGGGGCGGACCTTGACAGCTGCGGTTATGATGGGTCTGGACTTAAAAGATGAGGAGTCAATCACCCTGCGTATTAACGGGGGTGGCCCTCTGGGGAACATACTGGCGGTAGCAGAGAGTGATGGGACGGTCAGGGGTTATATAGCGAACCCTGAGGTTAACCTGCCGGAAAAATACCGGGGCAAACTGGATGTCGGCGAGGCGGTCGGTACCGATGGATTCCTGGAAGTGGTACGGGATATGCGGCTGAGAACTCCATTTACCGGCCGTGTGCCCCTGCAGTCAGGGGAAATTGCCGAAGACCTGGCCTATTACTTTTCCTTGTCAGAGCAGATACCTTCCCTGGTATCCCTGGGGGTCCTGATCGAGCCTGGAGGTACGGTCAAGGGGGCCGGAGGTCTGTTTGTGCAGGCCATGCCCGGTGCCGGGGATGAATTGTTGAAGACCCTGGAGGAACGGGTGCTGCAGGCTGGTCCTATCAGTAACCTGGTACAGGGTGATTTGATCAAACTGATCGCCGGTATCATGGGAGATATCCCCTTTGATATCCTGGATAAGAGAGAGGTGGCGTTCCGTTGCCGGTGTAACCTGGACAAGGTGGTGTCAATTGTGACCGCCCTGGAGGAGGAAGATATTCAAAAAGCCCTGGAATCCCAGGGCTGTCTTGAAATCTGCTGCAACTTTTGTGGTGAAGTATATACCTTCAGCGAAAAAGAGACTCGTCTAATGAGAGGCTCTGTATCATAGACGGTTACAGAGCTCTTTCCACCTTTTTGGAACGCAAACACCGGGTGCAGACGCTCATCTTTTTAGGGGTACCGTTAACGATCANNTACCCGTTGTACATTTGGTTTCCACTGACGATTGGTTCTTATATGCGAATGGCTGTACTTCTTGCCGAAAGTAATGCCTTTTCCGCAAACATCACACTTAGCCAAGATTATCCCCCTTTCCAATTTTCACGATTAACATTCTACCAAACCAGGGAGAGAACAGCAACAAGCAGGAATAAAAAAATTGGGTGTTGAACTATACTGAATCAGACAGGAGGGGATAAAGAATGTTTGTCCTTGATTCCAATCAAATGGGAACAATAACCATATCCAAGGAAGCGATGCAGACCATTGCCGGTATGGCAACAGTAGACTGCTACGGACTGGTGGGCATGGTGCCACGCAAGGTTTCCAACAGCCTGACCAGCATCCTGGGGGTGGAATCAATCCGCAAGGGGGTTGAGGTCAGCCAGACCCCGGAAGGGCTGGTAGTCGAAGTTTATGTTATAGTAGGCTACGGAACCAAGATCTCTGAGGTCGGCTACAATATTATGCAGAAGATAAAGTACGTCATGGAGAAGATAACTGGAATACCGGTAACCCGGGTGAACGTCAATGTCCAGGGTGTCAGGGTTGCCAAAGAATAACCAGAGGAGGACTGTGGGTGGGGTTACAGTTTATTGATGGATTTGATTTGGTCAGAATGATCCAGGCCGGGGTTGTTCTGCTGGAAAAAAATAAGACAAGGGTGGATGCATTAAACGTATTCCCGGTACCTGATGGTGATACCGGGACTAATATGTATTTGACCCTGTTATCAGCGGCTCATGAAGCGGAAAAACGACAGGACCAGCATATCGGCAAAGTCGGGAAAGCTATTTCTATGGGTTCTCTGATGGGTGCCCGCGGCAACTCGGGCGTTATTCTGTCTCAAGTATTTCGAGGTATGGCCAAAGAACTGGAACATAAGGATAAGATTGATGCCCGGGGATTGGCAGCTGCCTTGCAGGCCGGATCGGATACCGCTTACAAGGCGGTTATGAAACCGGTTGAGGGCACCATCCTTACCATTGCCCGGGAGGTGGCCCGTTCCGCTGCGTCAGCGTCGCGGAAATCAGCGGATATTGTTGAGGTTATGCAGACCGCCCTGGAAAGTGGTAACCGGATGCTCGAACGTACTCCTCAGATGCTGCCGGTTTTAAAAGAAGCGGGAGTGGTTGATTCAGGAGGACAAGGTTTCCTGTACCTTTTCGAGGGAATGATAAAAGCCCTGTCCTCGGAAGATCTGTCAACCGGGCAGTATACCGAAACCACAGCGGTGCCGATTGAGATTGAGACTGAAGGGGAGAGCCTGGAGTTCCAATACTGCACCGAAACCCTGATCAAGGGCTTTCGGCTCGACATCGATAAAATACGGGATGAACTGGCTCCCCTGGGTGATTCAATGCTGGTAGTGGGGGAGGACGACCTGGTCAAGGTACATATCCACTCCAATCACCCGGGAAAGGTCCTGGAAATATGTCTTTCCTGGGGTACTCTCCATGATATCAAGATAAATAATATGGAAGAGGAGACTCAGGCCCGGATGGAGAGTCCGGCTGAGCTCAAGACCACCGGTCTGGTGGCAGTGGGTCAGGGTGAGGGCTGGGTACAGATTATGCAGAGCCTGGGAGTAGACCAGGTGGTAAGTGGAGGGCAGACCATGAACCCCAGCACGGAGGATCTGTTGCGGGCGGTATCCGAAACCAGAGCCGAGGGAGTAATCATCCTGCCTAATAACAAGAACATAATCATGGCGGCCGAGCAGGCTATGCAAATGGCTGATATACCAGTACGGGTGGTCCCGACCACCAGCATAACTCAGGCAGTGGCGGCCCTGGTAGCCTATGANNAAGCTGGATGAGGTGGCCGAGGCCATGACCGACGAGATCAGTCGGGTAAAGACCGGGGAAGTCACGATTGCGGTCAAGGACTCCTCACTTAATGGTCTGGCGATTAAAGCAGGCGACTATATCGGCCTGATTGATAACCAGGTCACAGACAAAGGTGACAGTGCCTCCGGTATGGTCATGGTGCTGTTGGAGAGTATGGCGTCTGACGGGGATCTGATCAGCATCTTCTATGGCGCTGATGTTACGGAAGACGAGGCCGGGCAGCTCAGGGAACAGGTGGCGGAAAAGTATCCGGATTATGATGTTGAACTTCATTATGGGGGACAGCCATTTTATCACTACCTGATTTCAGTGGAATAGGGTGTGGTCTGATCGGTTTGGTTTTANNTCTGTTTGATCCGGTGCGGTACCTGAAGGGAGTCGGACCGCAACGGGAGAAGCAGCTGTTGCGTCTGGGGATTAAGGATATATTTGATCTGTTGTGGCATGTGCCCCGCTCTTACCTGGACCGGACTGAAACTGTCAAGATTGGAAATCTTAGGGTGGGAGAGGCGGCCTCCATAGCAGGCCGGATTGAGGCGGTGAGGACTTCGGTCAGTTCTCGCCGTATTGCTGTTATTAAGGCTGTAATCGTGGATGATACGGGCAGGATACCGGTGGTCTGGTTCAATCAGGCCTTTCTGAAGAATGTCCTTAAGCCGGGTCTATCGATATTTGTCCGGGGAAAAGTTAACCAGGGCTATGGCCAGATGGAGATGTCGGCATATGAATATGAACTGATGAGTGAGGACGGAGCTGCTGCTGGTTCCAGCATAGACCCGATCTATCCCTCGACCGAGGGGATAAGCCAGAAAGTCTTAAGACAGATGGTTAGAAACGCTCTTACGGGCTATGCCCGGAGTTACCCCGAGATAGTCCCACCCGGATTGAAGGAGGATCTTGGGCTGTTACCATCCCCCAGGGCATTATGGGGTATCCATTTTCCCACCGGATGGGAGGAGCAGGAGAGTTCCCGGCGCAGTCTGGCATTGGAGGAGCTTTTCCTGCTGCAGCTGGCTATCAGGCGGGAGCAACGGGCGCTACGCGACCCCGATGTCAAGGGTATAAAGAACATTGAACAGGACGACCTGGTAAACAGGGTATTACGTGGTCTTGATTTTGCCCTGACCGGTGCTCAGAAACGGGTAACCGCTGAGATCTTCCGGGATATGGAAGATGGGCGGCCGATGAACCGGTTGGTTCAGGGGG
>DCTH01000092.1:0-16756 GCA_002329495.1 Syntrophothermus sp. UBA1445
TCGGTCAAAAACAGTCAACCGTGGCCAGTGTGGTTCAGAAGCTTGAAGAGACGGGGGCCATGGATTATACCATTATCGTAGCGGCGACCGCCTCCGAGCCGGCACCACTGGTGTACCTGGCACCTTATGCCGGGGTAGCTATTGCCGAGGAATTCATGGAAGGCGAGAACGCGGATGTTCTCATCATTTATGACGACCTCTCCAAACACGCGGTGGCCTACCGCGAAATGTCACTGCTTCTTAGAAGACCTCCCGGACGAGAGGCTTATCCCGGAGACGTATTTTATCTCCACTCGCGCCTTTTGGAGCGGGCTTGTAAATTAAGTGACGATTTGGGTGGAGGCTCGATAACCGCTCTGCCGATAATTGAAACTCAGGCAGGCGACGTTTCTGCATATATACCGACCAACGTAATATCTATCACCGACGGACAGATTTACCTGGAATCAGACCTCTTCTATGCAGGTCAGAGACCGGCGATAAACGTTGGTCTTTCGGTTTCCCGCGTTGGTGGATCAGCTCAGATTAAGGCCATGAAATCGGTTGCCGGACAGTTACGTCTCGACCTGGCACAGTATCGTGAACTGGCGGCCTTTGCTCAATTCGGTTCCGACCTGGACAAGTCAACCATGGCCCGGCTGAATCGAGGAGAAAAAGTGCAGGAAGTCTTAAAGCAGGGTCAATATGAGCCGTTCCCGGTTGAGGAACAGGTAGTATCCATATATTGCGGTGTCAATGGCTGGTTGGATGATATTCCTACCGATAGAGTAAAAGCTTTTGAAGTAGAGTTCCTCAAATTTATGCGGAGCAGTCATCCGGAAATCCTCAAGAACATTAAAGAGTCCAAGGTATTGGGCGATGAAGAAGGGCTGAAGAAGGCCATTGAGGAATTCAAAGCCATCTTCGCGACTTAGGTGGTGAGAAAATAATGGCTGGAAAGGGAGTAAGAGACTACAAGCGACGCATCCGAAGCGTCAATAATACCAGGCAGATTACGAAGGCCATGAAAATGGTGGACGCAGCCAAGCTGAGAAAAGCTCAGGAGAAGGCTGAGTCATCTCGTCCCTATACCGGCAAACTACAAGAGGTTCTTGCCAGGCTGGTTGCGATGTCGGTTCAGGCCAAGCACCCCCTGCTCGAAAAACACGATCCCATTAAACGGGTCACCTATGTGGTAGTTACAGCAGACCGGGGACTGTGCGGGGCATTTAACACCAACATTATCAGGCGAGCCAACCAGGCTATCAGTGAGGACGAAAGGCCGGTTGAAGCAGGCATAGTAGCGGTAGGTAGGAAAGCTCGCGACTTTTACCGCAAGCGGGGATATAACCTGCAGGGAGATTTCATTAATCTGGGTGACAAACTGGACTATACCCAGGCCAGAGAGATAGGTCAGTTCATCGCTCAACTGTACGAAGAGGGCGCGGCTGATGAAGTCTATCTCGTATATGCTCACTTTATTAATGCCATGCGGCAGATTCCAACGGTGCAAAAAGTATTGCCCGTTGAAACACCAGAAGAGATCACGGCTGAGGCAGAAGAATTCGCCAAATTTGCGCCAGACTACATCTATGAACCTAATGTAGATGAGATCCTGATCAGCCTGCTGCCTCGTTACCTGATGAGCCAAGTGTATCATGCCATGTTAGAATCCAAGGCCAGTGAGCATGGTGCACGTATGACGGCTATGGGGAATGCGACCGAAAACGCGTCAGAGTTGGTTGATATACTAACGCTGGAGATGAACAAGGCCCGGCAGGCTTCCATTACCAACGAAATTTTGGAGATCTCCGGCGGCGCGGAAGCTCTGAAAAAAGGAGGCAAGTAGAGGATGGCAAAAGAAACTTACGGTCAGGTCGTCCAGGTTATCGGCCCCGTAGTAGACATACGCTTTCAACCTGGAGAACTGCCGGATTTGATGTACGCGGTTAAAATAAACAATAGCATGCAGGGCGCGGGTTTTGTATCTCCGATCGAGATAGAGGTTACTCTGGAGGCTATGCAGCTTCTCGGAAATGACGTAGTCCGCTGTGTTGCTCTGCAGCCCACCGATGGTATTCAAAGAGGGATGAAAGCCCTGAATACCGGAGCCGCCATAAGTGTGCCGGTTGGGGAGGCTACTCTTGGCCGGATCCTGAATGTTCTGGGACAACCGGTTGACGAGCTCGGCCCGGTTGAGTCTTCGGAATTCTGGGAGATTCACCGGAAACCCCCGCTCCTTACTGACCAGACTCCTGCCACCACCATGCTGGAAACTGGAGTTAAGGTCTTGGACCTTATCTGTCCATACGCCAAAGGTGGTAAGATTGGACTGTTTGGCGGTGCCGGTGTTGGCAAGACCGTCGTTATCATGGAACTCATACGCAATATCGCCTACGAACACGGTGGTTATTCGGTGTTCACCGGTGTGGGCGAGAGAACCCGTGAAGGGAACGACCTGTGGAATGAGATGAAGGAGTCCGGCGTTTTGGCCAAGTGTGCCCTGATCTACGGACAGATGAACGAACCCCCCGGAGCACGCCTGCGGGTAGGTTTGACTGGTCTGACGGTTGCAGAATACTTCCGTGATATTCAAGGCCAGGACGTGTTGATATTCATCGATAATATATTCCGGTTCGCTCAGGCAGGTAACGAGGTTTCCGCTCTGTTGGGCCGTATGCCTTCGGCGGTTGGTTACCAGCCAACCCTGGCCACCGACATGGGTCTGCTTCAGGAGCGGATCACATCTACCGTTAAGGGTTCGATCACCTCGGCCCAGGCGGTATATGTACCGGCAGACGACCTGACTGACCCGGCCCCGGCCACCACATTTGCTCACCTGGACGCGACCACGGTTCTGTCCCGGCAGATTGCAGAATTGGGAATATATCCGGCAGTTGACCCACTTGACTCAACCTCCCGGATTCTTGACCCCAATATTGTTGGCATGGACCATTATAACGCCGCTCGGGGTGTGCAGAAGGTTCTGCAAAGGTATAAAGAGCTACAGGATATCATTGCTATCCTGGGTATGGACGAATTAACCGACGAAGATAAGCTGGTCGTTGCTCGCGCACGTAAGATCCAGAGGTATCTATCACAGCCGTTCCACGTCGCGGAACAGTTTACAGGCTCAGCTGGTATCTACGTTCCTATTCAGGAAACGGTTAAAGGTTTTACAGAAGTATTGGAAGGCAAGTATGACGACCTCCCAGAAGCAGCCTTCTTCATGGTCGGCAATATTGATACGGTGATCGAAAGAGCAAGGCGATTGGAGGCGTAGTCTATGGCGGATAACACCTTTTTGCTTGAGGTGGTTACTCCGGAGCGCATTGCACTGAGTGAGGAGGTGCAATTCCTGGTAGTACCCGCGATGGAAGGGGAACTGGGGATACTGAGGAGCCACGCCCCCATAGTCGCTGGCTTAAAAATCGGGGTGCTGAGGTACACCATGCCAAATGGCGAGATCCATTATATGGCACTCAGTGGTGGGCTGATGGAAGTAATCGACAATGAAGCCAAGGTTCTGGCCGAGACTGCTGAACATGGGCGTGAGGTCGATCTGCTCAGGGCCAAAGCGGCCAAAGAGCGTGCCGAGCGGAGACTTGCTGAGAGACAGGACCAGATCAGCTATGTACGTGCTCAGATGGCATTGCTCCGGGCGATTGCCAGAATCAGGGCGTCAGAACTGGATCGGCACTAATATTAAAATAATAAGCCGGGGCAACCCGGCTTATTATAACCTCGTATTTGCTTTAAAGAGAAACAATTAGTAGGAGGAATACTAACTTACGCTAAACGGAGGGCGTCGATAAATTGACTGGTCTGCAAAAACTTTTCCTCTTACTTATTATGAGTTATTTGGTGGTAAAAGGAGTATTGGCACTGCTGTTGTATGGTGTCACCAGGAGTGTGGAGGAAAAAGGACGACAATTCCACCAAAAAAGAGAAGAACTTAGAGATAAGGCCGTTTAATAACGGTCTTGTTTTTTTGAGCAGTTCTATTCCCGGACATTATAGTGGTACCCGGTAACAGGTTTACTGTCCCAGAAACCTGTTACCCCCTTGTGCTATTATTCATAAACTGCGGCCGGCATCAAATTTCTTCCGTTAACATAAAATAAAATGAGACACTATCTCAATTACGGTAAGTTTAAAAGAAGGAAATTACGCAAGTGTGGCGAATAGTGTTAACACTAAAATTTACAGAATATATTATACAATAAGAAGCAAGCAGGATGGTTCCCAGGGAACCGGAATGCATCATCTCACAAGTCCCAGAAACTGATGCCCAGGTAATTCTGCGAAGGGGGTGATAGGTTAAGAAATTGGCATCCAATTAATACAGAGAGAAAAGGAGGAGGAGTTATGGGAGGGACTGTGGCTATAGGAGCGGCCATGTCGGTTGCGCTGTCCGGTTTGGGCGGTAGCCTTGGGCAAGGCTATGTAGGTTCAAAGGCTTTAGAAAGTATCGCTCGCCAACCCGAAGTTTCTGATCAGGTACGTACCCTGCTTTTCATTACCTTAGCCTTCATTGAAACCCTAACCATCTACGGATTATTGATCGCTTTTATGCTTGTCGGCAAGATCTAGCATACACTTCATTAAATTTACAAGTCTCAAACATGACCATCTTGAATCACAACCATATGTACCAGCAAACAGGCCTGCAAAGACTCTTAAGCACTTGCTGCTTAGGAAGGGGAGGAGCTTATGACCCTACTCCAAAAAGTCTTTCTCCTGTTCGCTGTAATGTATCTTCTAGCTAAAGGGGTCATCTTCTTCGCCCTCTATCTGGTTACATTAAGAGTAGAAAAAAAGGCTCTGGCTTTTAAGAGAAAAAGGGAAAAGATATTGAGAAAAAGATGGCTCCAAAACCGGGTATTATATCAGAAACAATATGAAGACTATGAGAGACGGAAGAGGCTTATGGATACGGAATAGATGCGGCAAGGCCTCCTGATTTGAATAACGTAAACCAGTCAAGCGTATTATGGCAACCAAATCTGGGAAGACGTTCTGTCCCTGAAACTGCTGGTTCGAGGACATCCATCCGGGCGGGATTCAAGCCCGGTTCGGTGAGTTGACAACATGCAAAGCTCGTACGTAGACATACAGTGTATGAGAACGAAGGAGGAGGTGTTGCCACATGACTGCGCTTCAAAAAATATTTCTATTGATTGCCGTTGGGTACGTGATGTTCAAAATCGTAATGGGTATTATTGTGTACATCATAACCGTTAAGGTGGAGAAAAAAGGTCTTGAGCGCAAGCGGCGCCGCGAGATGATATTAAGGGCCCGGAGAATGAAGAACATGGAATTGTACCGCAGGCAATATCTTCAATTAGAAGAGAGAAAGAGAGACCTCGCGGCTATGTAACAACCTATTAACCAGTTTACAACCTAATTGACACCACATAATGGAAACCCCGTTATTACGGGGCTTTTTGTTTTCCTGGGGAATTTTCGGTCCCGCCTTAAATCTGCAACAACCGAAGGTCTGTATTTGATCCGGGATTCATAAAAAAGTATTGCGAAGAGTCTAAGGAGGTTGCAGATAATGAGGAAACGTATTGGTTTAATGTTAGCAGTGTTGTTGATCCTGATTGCCGCTGTTGTTTTACTCGACGGCAGACAGGATAGACCGCAAGGTAAATTCATGATAAGACTCTTGCTGTCGGCGGACCGGTCTACCTTGGATATATCGCTTGAGGATTACCTGATTGGAGTGGTATTGGCGGAAATGCCGGCCAGCTTCGAGCTGGAAGCCCTTAAAGCGCAGGCGGTATGTGCCCGCACATATACACTTAAAAAATACTTTTCGGCTTCCAGTCATGAAGGTGAAGCTGACATCTGTGACGACATCCGTCATTGTCAGGCCTTTGTGACACCGGCCGATTACCTGAAACTCTATCCTGAGAACCAGTGGGCGGTCGACAAGGTTAAACGGGCGGTAATGGATACCCGGGGTGAGGTGATCACTCTCGCCGGACAGTTGATTGAACCGGTTTATCACTCCACCTGTGGAGGTCATACTGAGAGTTCGCAAGTGGTATGGGGGACTGAACACTGTTATCTCCAGGGAGTTCCATGTCTGTGGGATAGCTCCTCCCCCTATTACCGTAAGGTAGCCAATATGTCAGTTGAGGAATTCCGGAAAAATCTGAATCTAGATGCGAAAACCCCGCCAATTCCCGGCGAACTTGAATCAACTGAAAATGGCACGGTAGCCCAGATTGCCTGGGGAAAAATCGTGATGAGCGGCCAACAGGTACGGCAGGCATTGGCACTTCCTTCTGCGAAGTTTACCATTGCCGTAAATGGTGATCAGGTTGCGGTCACCACCAGGGGCAACGGCCATGGGGTGGGGCTATGTCAGTACGGGACGAATGGTCAGGCCAAACAGGGGAGAAACTACCAAGAGATACTGCATTATTATTACCAGGATATAACTCTGTACCGGGTTGAGTACTAAATCCATTTATATTACGGCACCATATTGGATGCTGTCATCAGCCGGTACCGGATTTATGGAATAAGGCCAAATACAATGTTTTTTGGCCATAATTTCGTGCGCTGATAACACAAATCGCCACCTGGGCATTATTTATGATTGAATATGATACCCTGGCTGCATGCCAAGGCCTTATAACCTCGTTTGCAGGGAGTTCATATTCTACCAGGAAACCGCTGAACTGACTTTTTCACCGCGCTTTTACCCTTAATGAATACGTTGCTGCCCGGCCGAATAAACATTTAAAAAAGGCTGGGGGGAAAGCGGTGCAAAATTACATTCGCAAACGAGCGGTAAAGGTGGGTAAGTATATAGTTCGCACGTCGGCAACCGTCAGGCAGACTGCCGATGTCTTTGGAATATCCAAGAGCACTGTTCACAAGGATGTTTCCGAACGCCTGCCCAGAATAAATAAAGATCTGGCCGAAGAAGTGAATAAAGTTATGCTGAGGAACAAAGCGGAACGTCACCTCAGAGGTGGGGAGGCAACCCGTCAGAAATACATGTCTCAAAACCAGGCTTAAGAATTTTGATGTAGTAAAATGAAGGATTATCCTCCTTCTCATCGAAGTATATCGCAATAAAGACAAGCAATAAGTGGTTGACAGGAGGGGCATTAGTGTTTTTTTCCGAGGATGTGGGCATAGATCTGGGGACTGCCAGTATCCTGGTTTTTCGCAAGGGTAAGGGGATAGTGCTACAGGAGCCTTCTGTAGTGGCAATTGATAAAGACACTGATCGCGTTATTGCCGTTGGGCAGGAAGCCCGGCGTATGCTGGGGCGTACGCCGGGGTATATTGTTGCGGTTCGTCCTTTGCGAGATGGAGTTATCGCTGATTATGAAACGACCGAAAAGATGCTTACCTACTTTATCCGTAAAGTGGTAGGCAAGCGGTTGATGTTCAAACCACGCATTATCGTCTGCGTACCTACCGGGGCCACTGATGTTGAGGAACGGGCAGTACGACAGGCGACATTGCAGGCTGGTGCCAGGCAGGCTTTCTTGATCGAAGAGCCACTGGCAGCGGCTATGGGTGCGGGGATTAACATCTCGGATCCTACTGGTAACATGATAGTCGACGTGGGTGGGGGTACCACCGATATCGCGGTTTTGTCTCTGGGAGGCATAGTCTGCCGCAGTTCTCTTCGTATAGGAGGGGACAAGTTTGATGATGCCATCATTCGCTACATACGGCGCGAATACAATCTCCTGATCGGGGAGCGGACCGCCGAGGAAGTAAAGATTCAGATTGGTTGTGCATTTCCCCCCTATCAGAATAAAGAGCAAGTTATGGATGTCAGGGGCCGGGACCTGCTAACCGGGCTTCCTCGAACGGTTAAGGTATCCTCCCGGGAAACCTGGTTTGCTCTGCAGGAGGTGCTTGAAGCTGTAGTTAACGCGGTCAAGGAAGTTCTTGAAAAAACACCACCTGAACTGGCGTCCGATATACTGAATAATGGGATAGTTATGACCGGAGGCGGGGCTCTTCTTCATGGTCTGGACATGCTGATCTCCAATCAGACCAGTCTGCCAGTACATGTGGCTGATGATCCTATATCATGTGTGGCCCTGGGAACTGGAAAGGCCCTAAACAATATCAGCTACCTGAACAATAAAAAGCAGGCCGCCCGACGGGTGCTCTAAGAAAGCGAGCTGGCTTGGTCTGTATACCGGGGAGTATACAGGCCAGCCTTTTTTGTCTAAAGATGAATTTAAAAACAACGATACTTTATTTAGGTATTAAAGTTTGCAAGACAGACCAAACCATATGGCCGTATGAGGATCTGTCTTCATGAAAATTTAATGGGGTGAAATTTTGATTAGAGGGCTATACACGGCGTGTTCCGGGATGATGCTGCAGATGATCCGCCAGGACACCCTGGCCAACAACTTGGCCAATGTCAACACTGCCGGTTTTAAGAAGGACACGGTGATTGCCCAGGACTTTCCGTCATTACTGATCAGGAGAATCGGGGAGACCACAGGTCGGTCGCAAGAGATTGGCCGGCTGGGAACCGGGAGTGCTGTTCGACAAATAGTGACTGATTACGGTGCCGGTGCTTACAAGGCTACCGAGAATTCATTTGACCTGGCTCTCGGCTCAGACTGTTTTTTCAGTATTGAAACCCCCGAAGGGGTCCGTTATTCCCGGAATGGAGCTTTCAGCGTTGATTCTGAAGGAAGACTGGTCAATACTAACGGACAACCAGTGTTGGGTGCTTACGGACATATATATATAGACGGGGCGTTTGTGGTGGACGAGCGGGGCAATGTGGTCCAGGATGGCGAAATAGTTGATACCCTGGATATTGTCAGGTTTCCGGATAAGTCAATGCTGGTAAAAGTCGGGGATGATCTGTTCAGTGTGGTTAATCAAGAGGCCGAGGTAGCCGTTAACCCTCAGGTTTTGCAGGGGTATCTGGAGTCATCCAATGTCAATGCGGTTAAAGAGATGGTCGATCTTATTACGGTAGTCCGTGCCTATGAGGTCATGCAGAAAGTAGTTCAGGCTGAGGACCAGACACTGGACAAGCTCATCAATCAAGCCGGCTAGCAGGTAACAGGCCAATAGTCTTAATATAGAAAATATGTGCAGGGGCGTTACACGATAAGCGCCCCTGTCTTTGTTATACAATTGCATGCCCGGGCGATAAGTATTAAGATTTTAGTTGTAATTAGTCGGGAGGATACAGAATTTGCGTCTTGAGCGGACAGAAATCCTGGGATGTCGCCTGGATGTGGTTGACATGACGGGGGCATTACAGGTTATTGAGGATGCGGTTAAAAACCGGGAGTTGTCCCAGGTGATAACCTTAAATGCCGAGATGATATACCGGGCCCAACATGACTGGCAGTTGCGGGATATTTACTCACAGGCCCGACTGGTGACACCGGACGGGATTGGTGTGGTCTGGGCCCTGCGACGTGCCGGTTGGCAGATTGGCCGACGGGTAACCGGTATTGGTCTGACCCTGAATATTCTGGAGTTGGCCCGGGAGAAAAACTGGCGCATCTTCTTTCTGGGAGCAAAGCCCGGGGTTGCCCAGGAGGCAGCCCGCAAACTGGCCGCAGCCNNGGCTGATGAGGAATCCCCAGCAATTATTGAACTGATCAGAGCCACCCGGCCAGATATTCTACTGGTTGGACTGGGAGCGCCCCGACAGGATATCTGGATCGCCCAACATCTGGATGAGCTCCAGGTGCCGGTTTGTATCGGGGTTGGCGGCACCTTTGATGTCCTGGCAGGTAAAGTCAGGCGTGCCCCTCGTTTCTGGCGTCGTCTGGGCATGGAATGGCTTTATCGTCTGCTCAGTGAACCGTCCAGAATTGGGAGGCAGTTGGCCCTGCCCCGGTTTGCATGGCTGGTGTTAACTCAGGGCCCGCGAGGAAAAGACCGCGCCTGATCCCGACAAAAAGTAGGGTTTCACCGCCCAACCCCTTAAGTTAACCAGTTTGAATGCATAAATGTTTAGGAACCGATTGACATCGCAGGTTGAAACAGCCTGCGAAGACGAACCACGGATATTTATACATGCGAACCAGCGGACTTAAACACCCATACTTATACTATTTAACAGGCAAGGAGTTCCCATGCGGATAGTGTTGTCAGGTTATTATGGCTTTGATAATGCAGGTGATGAAGCCCTGCTGACAGCCATCAGTAACTCGCTTAGAGCAGTAGACGCGACAGTTGAGATCACGGTTCTGTCCGGCAACCCGGAACGAACCGCTATCGTGCATGGGATTCGAGCGGTAAGCCGGGTTAATCCCCTGGTGCTGATTAAAGAACTATCCCGGGCCGACCTCCTGATTAGCGGGGGCGNNGGCCACTCTCAATACCCTATTACCTGGGGATTGTAGTGTTGGCCAAGTTGCTGAAGACCCGGGTGGTTTTTTATGCCCAGGGTGTCGGTCCGGTTGAGAGGAAACTGAGCCGGTGGTTGATCAAACTGGTTGCCAACCGGGTGGAACTGATAACTCTGAGGGATTTCGAATCCGCTGAGTTACTCAGAACCATAGGAGTTAACNNTTTGCACTGCGCCCGGCTCCCGAAGAAGTAAGCCAGGCCCGGTCCTATCTCACCAGGTTGGGACTTGACATTAATCAGGGTGTTATCGGGATTTCCCTACGTAATTGGAATACCTTTTCCGACCAGCAGATGGCCCGGCTATTGGATAAGCTGGCGGAATCGGGGCATCCCCTGTTGTTGATCCCACTCCAGCACCCGGTCGATTTGGAATACTCCTATCAGATCAAAGCTCTCATGAAGTCCCGGGTTACAGTTGCCGAAGCCCAGTTCACATCAACTGAACTTATGGGCGTTATCTCCCATCTAAGGTTACTGGTGGGGATGAGATTACATTCCCTCATCTTTGCCGCCTGTGTGGGGACTCCCTTCGAAGGCATATCCTATGACCCCAAGGTGGAAACATTCCTCAGGCAATTCGGCAAGACCCCCTTATTTGATAGTGCCAGCTTGGACCTGGATGCCGTGGCTGTCAGAGTCAATCAGGCCCTCTCCGGCCACGATGACAGGGCATCAATCATACTTGCCCAGGCAGCAGAGCTTAAGGAGAAAGCCGACCAAAATGCCCGGCTGGTCTTAAGCATGGTGTAAGGTAAACCCTCTTACTGTTTGCTCTTTCCCCTCACCCGGCATGCCGGAACCCCCAATCCGACCCAAGCAGGAAATTTGCCAATAATTATCGAAGTAGGTGTCATTAGAGCATTAGAGGAATAATCTGATGGCCCGACAAAACGCCAAAAAAAGAAAGAATACCGAGCGGGTTTTCGCACTCGATATCGGCACCCGCTCGATTGTGGGTGTCCTGCTGGAAAAGGCGGATGAAATCGCGGTCCAGGCCGCCGATTATCTGGAACACGAAGCCCGGTCAATGTATGATGGGCAGATTCACGATGTGGAAGCCGTGGCTGCTGAGATTGCGGTCATCAAAAGACGGCTGGAACAGACCACGGGATTAAGGCTGAAAAAGGCGGCGGTCGCGGCCGCCGGCCGGGCATTAAGAACTGCTTCCGGGATGGCTACCGCCTCTCGTCCTCATATGTTGGAGATTACCTGGGAAGAGATCAAAGCCCTGGAATTGGAGGCAGTCCAAAAAGCCCAGATAAAAATTGCCGGTGAGGAGAAAAACCCGCAGGGTCATTTCTGTGTCGGTTACAGTGTAATCAACTACCTCCTGGAAGATCAGGTCCTGCAGAATCTGGTAGGGCAGATGGGTCACAAGGTGGGGGTAGAGGTAATTGCTACCTTCCTGCCCCGGGTGGTAATTGACAGTCTGTTTTCCGCCCTCAGAAAAGCCGGTCTGGAGGTGCAGAGTCTTACCCTGGAGCCTATTGCCGCCCTGACGGCTGCGATTCCCCCCAACATGCGACTCCTGAACCTGGCATTGGTGGACATCGGCGCCGGCACCTCGGACATCGCCATTGTTCAGAGAGAAAAAATATGTGCGTACGCTATGGTACCCATAGGGGGGGATGAAGTCACCGAGGCTCTGGCGGAACGCTACCTTTTGGATTTTAACACCGCCGAAAAGCTTAAACGTCAGTTGAATGACGAAACTACTCTGACTTTTGCTGATGTTCTGGAGAACCAGGTTACCGAGACGGCAGACGCCATGAAGGAGTGCATCAGGCCAACTGTAAGAGAACTGGCCACCAGTGTCGCTCGAGAGATCCTGATCGCCAATCAGAAGGCACCGGATGCAGTCATCTGTGTAGGGGGAGGCAGCCTGACCCCCGGACTGCTTCAGGACCTGGCCAGTGCACTGGAGTTGCCTGTTAACAGGGTAGGAATTCGAACCCGGGAGACCCTTGATGGTATCAAAGGGGATCATCCCGTTTTAACCGGCCCCCAGGCGGTAACACCGATTGGAATCGGGTTACACGCCATGACCTCACGATTGCTCCCCATGGTCAAAGTCAAGGTAAACAGCCATGAAATCCCGCTGTGGGGTTTGCAGGAAATAACCGTATCCACTGCCCTGTTGGCCTCGGGATTCAGCCTCAGCAACATCTACGGACGTCCTGGAATGGGACTGACGGTAGAGGTTAATGGAGTTCTCAAATCCTTCCGGGGCACGATGGGAATACCCCCGGTCATCAAGGTTAACGGAATGTCGGCGGGGCTTGATTCCCCGCTTACGGCCGGGGATAGTGTGGAGTTCATACCCGGTCAGGATGGAGAGGATGCACGGGTCCTGGTTAAAGACCTGGTTGAACCCCTCGAAGGCACCGTATTTTTGAATGGAGAACCGGTTTTGGTATCACCTGAGGTGCGGGTAAATGGAATGCCCAGGGGATGGGAGGAGCCAGTTCCCGACCGGGCCCGGATAGAGGTGATTAAAGGTCAACCCCTGACCGAACTGTTGACCCGTTCCGGTATTGATGCAGAAAACCTCGAAGGGCGCACCTTTCGGTTTTACATCAATGACCGGGATGTTACCCGGGAATGGAGACCTTGCCGGGTTTGGATAAATGGAGAGGAAGCGGACCTCGACAACCTGGCAGAGTTAGGAGACCAGGTCAGCTATTCTATTGAGAGCGCCCCCTGCTTGCGAGATGTACTGGAGATTGACGACAGGCCAACCCTGGTGGAATTGACCGTCAATAATGAGCCGGTGGTCCTGTCCCAGGGTGGCATCCTGGTGGAGATGAATGGAAAACCGGTCACCCTGGACCAGACACTGCAGGATGGAGTCGCGATTAAAGTCAAACCGCAGGAAAAGTTGACTATTGTCAGTGACCTGCTCACCCACATAACTGTAACCCCTAGGCCTTCCGGAAATCTCATTATCAGAGTGAACGGTCTTGACGCCGGCTTTACAACTCCCGTAAATTCCGGTGATAAGGTCGATCTGTACTGGGAAGATACTGATTGAAGAAAGCTCTTCCCGCCACCCCTTACGATATTCAATGAGCTTCAAATTGAAATACTTCATCTCTATATCATAAAACACTCAATTTCCCCGGTAGTTTTTCAAGCAACCAGTCCCGCATTTTTTTATCCCTATCGTCGCTGAACCCCTAATTTCAAGGAAATAATAGAAAACAAAAGAAAAGTTAATAATAGTCAAGGATATCGGCCCAATTTGCTTATCTATGGGAATTCCCAAACTTTGCGTTATTTGCGGCAGGATATAAAATAAGAACAGGAAAGGTCAAATAAAGTCAAAGGGGAATCTGCATCCATGCGAAGTCTGGCAGACCGGATTGAAAGCTATCTTAAAGTACTGATTGAACGCAGTGATAATGCTGAGGTCGAGATTCAACGTGTAGAACTGGCCGAGACTTTTCGGTGTGCCCCGTCTCAGATTACTTATGTACTGGGGACCCGTTTTACCCTGGATGAAGGATTTGTTACCGAAAGCAAACGTGGCGGACGGGGGTTTATCAAGATTCGCAAGCTCCAACTGGAGGATAAGACGGATAGACCAGGAATCGCTCAGACTCAGGCGGAGAACATTATAAATGAACTGGAAGCCACTGGTTTCTTGACCAGTCGGGAGGCATTATTACTCCGGGCTATCATCAACCGTGAGGTCCTGGACCTGCCCACGATGGATCGCGATTATATCAGATACCGAATTATGAAGACGGTAATCAATTTAATGGAGGGATAAGAGAATGTACTGTGATGAATGCAAATCCAGACCGGCGGCCGTAACCATAACCGAAATGTTCAACGGGAAGCAGGTAGAGCTTCATCTCTGTCCCGAATGTGCCGCGCAAAAGGGGGTTGGTTTCTTTAACCTGGGTGGTGCATCGTTGCCCAAGCTGCTGGGGAGTTTCTTCGGATTTGGACCTATCCAGGTAGGGCAGGTACCGCAGCCCATGGTGCCCAGCAAGTCCTGCCCCAACTGTCATATCAGCCTGAAGGTTATCGGCCAACAGGGCCGGTTAGGCTGCAGTCAATGTTATGAGGAATTTGCGGAGCAACTCGAACCTACCTTGCGGAGGATTCATGGCAATACGGTTCATACTGGAAAAATACCCAAAAGGGGCGCTACCAAGATCAAGCTGCAACGAGAAATTGAACAGTTAAAGGCGCAGTTGCACTCCGCAGTATCCAATGAACAGTATGAAAAAGCCGCTGAATTAAGAGACCAGATAAAGAATCTGGAAAAGAACCAGGAATTGAGGTGAGTGCAGGATGACACTTAAAGAACTCATCAAGAATCCGGTAGTCAGCTGGATGGCGGCTGATGGACCTGAGGCGGATATCGTGATTACCAGCCGAATCAGGCTCGCCCGCAACCTGGCCGGGATGCCATTCCCCCACCTGATGTCCGAGCAAAAGGTGGCCGAGAAGATATGGGAGACGATCAGTAAGGGGCTGAAAAATTCGCCTGACCTGAAACTGGTTTCGATGAGCAAGTTAACGGATATGGAACGACAGATGCTTCTGGAGAAGCATCTCATCAGCCCGGAACATGCAGAGGTGGTTTCTCCTTACCGGGGTATCATAACCAATAAAACAGGGTCTGTAGCCATTATGGTAAATGAAGAGGATCACTTGAGAATCCAGTGCCTGCTTTCCGGGTTGCAGCTTAACCAGGCTTACCGGTATGCAGACGACACCGATGATTTACTGGAGAAAGAGCTGGAATATGCGTTTGATGACCAGTGGGGCTATCTGACGTCATGCCCGACCAATGTGGGCACCGGAATGAGGGCTTCGGTTATGCTGCATTTGCCGGCCCTTACTATGACCAATCAGAAGGGGGCGGTCTTCAATAACATCGCACAGCTTGGTTTGACGGTTCGCGGTCTGTATGGAGAGGGTACGGAGGCGTTGGGCAACTTTTATCAGGTGTCCAATCAGATAACTCTGGGTCAAACCGAAGAAGATATTATCAATAACCTGTGGACGGTTACACTGCATGTTGTAGAACAGGAGAGAAACACCAGAGAGAGGTTACAGTCGGAGATGAAGTATCAACTGGAGGATAAAGTCTGGCGCTCCTATGGATTGATCACCCATGCGCGGGTGATGACCTCTAACGAAGCTCTGGCTTTGCTGTCCGATGTTGCCCTGGGGGTGGATCTGAAAATTCTTCCTCCGATACCCCGGCAGATTTTGAACGAGTTGATGGTTGCCATACGGCCGGCCCACTTACAGGCGACTGGAGGACGAAAGATGGAAACCGCAGAGCGGGATATAACCCGAGCTCAGGTTATCAAGAATACCCTTAACAAAATCAGATCAGACAGGAGGGATAAGAATGATTAGGAGATTTACGCAAAGAGCCCAGCGCTCTATCCTACATGCCCAGGAGGAGGCTCGAGATTTAGGCCACCCGGCGGTTGGGACCGAGCATATACTGCTGGGTTTGATTAAAGAAGGTGAAGGAGTAGGTGCCCGGGCCCTCCTCAATCTGGGGGCCGACCTGGAGAAGATCAGGGAAGAAATCAATAATGTTATTGGTAGTGGCCAGGCCGGCGGGCATCAGGAAGGCCCTATGCGCGAGCTTCCCATAACACCGCGGGCCAAACGGGTGCTTAACCTGGCTTTCGAAGAGGCCCAGTTCCAGGGAGTGAACTATGTGGGAACGGAACACATCCTATTGGCCTTGCTGCGCGAGGAGGATGGGATGGCAGCTCAGGTCCTGAAAAGCATGGGCATACGCCTGGAGGCCGTCCGCGAACAGCTGGTGATGCTCCTGGGTGGGGAACCGCGGGGCGAACAGGGGATGCCGGAGGAGAAAAGCTCACCCTTTACACCACCGGGGTATACCAAGAAACAGCGGCCCAAGACGAAAACTCCGGTGCTGGATAACTTCAGCCGGGATCTTACCCAGATGGCCCGGGAGAATAAACTGGACCCGGTTATTGGCCGGGAGAAGGAGATTGAAAGGGTCATTCAGGTATTGTCTCGGAGGACCAAGAATAACCCGGTCTTAATCGGCGATCCGGGGGTAGGCAAGACTGCTGTTGTCGAAGGCCTGGCGCAAAGGATCGTTGACAACAAGGTTCCCGAGGTCCTGGCAGGGAAAAAAGTGCTGGCCCTGGATCTGTCATCGATGGTGGCCGGTACCAAATATCGGGGAGAATTTGAGGACCGGTTGACCAAAGTGGTAAATGAGATCAAAAACGCCGGTGATGTAATAATCTTCATCGATGAGCTTCACACCATGGTTGGTGCCGGAGCTGCCGAGGGGGCGATAGATGCTGCCAATATATTGAAACCTTCCCTGGCTCGAGGAGAATTCCAGTGTGTAGGTGCTACCACTTTGGATGAGTAC